>JBDKHP010000525.1:0-3006 GCA_039797645.1 Bacteroidota bacterium | reverse complement strand
CCAGTGATAGTCGCGGTATGCCACGTAAATTTCCATGGCGGTGAACTCTGGATTGTGGGTGCGATCCATGCCTTCGTTGCGGAAATTGCGCGAAAATTCATAAACTCCCTCGAAACCACCTACTATTAAACGTTTGAGATACAACTCGTTGGCAACGCGAAGGTATAAGGGGATGTCGAGTGCATTGAGGTGCGTTGTAAACGGACGCGCCGATGCTCCACCCGGAATGGCTTGCAACACAGGGGTGTCAACTTCCAGATAACCGCGCTCGTTGAAGTAATTGCGCATCGAGTTGATGATCTTGGTGCGTTTGATGAAGGTTTCGCGGACTTGGGGATTCACCACTAAATCTACATAGCGTTGGCGGTAACGTAATTCGGGATCGGAGAAGGCATCGTACACAACGCCGTCTTTTTCTTTCACGATGGGTAGCGGACGGAGCGACTTGGTGAGCAGGGTGAGTTTCGTAACTTCTACCGATAGCTCGCCAGTTTGGGTATAGAAAGCGTCGCCTGTTACGCCAATAAAATCGCCAATATCTAAGAGCTTTTTAAATACGGTGTTGTATAGTTCTTTGTCTTCGCCGGGGCAAATCATGTCGCGGTTTACGTAGAGCTGTATGCGGCCAGTAGGGTCGCTAAGTTCTACAAACGATGCTTTGCCCATAAGCCGACGGCTCATGATTCGGCCTGCGAGACTGATATTTTTGTAGCCTTCTGTGTCGGGCTTGAAATTTTTCTTAAGGTCTGATGCATTGCTGGTTACTACAAATTCTGCCGCTGGGTATGGGTCTATGCCCAACTGGCGTAATTGCGCCAATGAATTGCGCCGTATCTGTTCCTGTTCGCTTAACTCGTGCATTGTAATAGCAGTTGTGTATGTCTAATTTAATGGCTGCAAAAGTAACAAATTCTGTAAGTTTTGGGCTATGTTTTCCCTATATTTTCGGGGTATTTGCGCTGATGTGCTGGCCTATACACCGTATTTGAAAACTATTTCCAGCGAAGTTTGATTTTTACATGGAATGGTCTGCATTTTTTTTATATTTTCGACTCAATAGAAAATACAAAACAAATGACCAATGATACACTCCTCTACGATATAGGATTAGTTGATTATCAGACAGTTTGGGATTACCAGCTCAAATTGTTCGATCAGATCGTAGGTATGAAACAAGACAAGCTACGGGCTTCGACTGTGCATACGACACCCAACGTACTAATTTGGGTATCGCATCCGCACGTCTATACGCTCGGTAAAAGTGGCGATGCCACAAATATGCTGGTAAGCGAAGATTTCCTGAAAAGCAAAGGTGCTACCTTGGTTGCCGTAGATCGCGGTGGGGATATTACCTACCACGGGCCTGGCCAATTGGTGGGCTACCCCATTATCGACCTCGATAACTTCGGGCTCGATATAAAGGGCTACATCCATAAATTGGAAGCAGTAATAATTGCGCTCGTTGCAAGTTACGGAATTGTTGCAAGTCGCGATGCCAAGGCAATTGGTGTCTGGATAGACCAAGGCAAACAGACACAGCGTAAGATTTGTGCCATCGGGGTTCGTTGCTCGCGACACGTAACCATGCACGGCTTTGCCCTGAATATGAACACCGATCTGGCTTTTTTCGACTTCATAAATCCCTGCGGCTTTACCGACAAAGGCGCAACTTCGCTCGCCAAAGAGCTAGGGCGGAAAATTGACGAAAACGAAGTAAAAGTCAGAATTACAAAGCTTTTCGCCCAAGAATTTGGGATGAACATCGTACAGAAAGAATTCACTGCATTCGACAAAATAATCGTTCGAGGCTAAATTGTCGAAATGGATAAAGAATGGAATATCAAGCCAAGTGGCGATCCGGAAGTGATTGCTCGGCTGGCCGAAGAATTGAATATAGACCAAGTACTGGCCAATTTGTTGGTACAACGCCACGTCACAACTTTTGATGAAGCCCGCATCTTCTTCAGACCAGATATGGCACACCTACACGATCCGTTCCTGATGAAGGATATGGATAAGGCTGTGGCACGTATCGACATCGCATTTAGCCAACACGAAAAAATTCTGATCTATGGCGATTACGATGTAGATGGCACAACCTCAGTAGCCTTGGTTTATTCGTTTATGAAGGAACACTACCCACATCTGGATTATTACATACCCGATCGCTACAACGAAGGTTACGGCATTTCGTTCAAAGGGATTGACTATGCAAAAGAACATGGCGTTACGCTCATTATTAGCCTCGATTGTGGCATTAAAGCAATAGACAAAGTAGAGTATGCCACCGCAAAAGGAATAGATTTCATTATATGCGATCACCATACCGTGGGCAGTAAAATACCCGCAGCGGTAGCCGTGCTAGATCCCAAACGCCCCGATTGTGGGTATCCCTACAAGGAACTTTCGGCCTGTGGCGTGGGTTTTAAGCTCGTACAAGCTATCTGCATACACCGTAACATCCCCGACGATAATCTGGTTGGCTTCCTCGATCTCGTGGTGGTGAGTATCGCCTCAGACATCGTGCCGATTACCGGCGAGAACAGAATCTTGGCGTTTTTCGGCCTCCAGCAACTCAACAACACACCCCGAAAAGGCCTCGCAGCAATCGTGCGGACAAGTGGCATCGAAAACAAAGACATCACAGTTTCCGACTGTGTGTTCAAAATCGGCCCACGTATTAATGCCGCAGGGCGTATTGCGACGGGAAAAAAGGCTGTCGATTTACTCATTTCTGGCGATGTAGAAATGGCCAAACAATTCAGCCAGGGCATTGACGAACTGAACGAAAAGCGCAAAAATCTCGATCGGCAAATTACCGAAGAAGCCCTTGCGCTTATTGAGTTAAGCGAAAAACAGCGCAAACGAAAATCGACGGTACTATTTAAATCCGACTGGCACAAGGGCGTGATAGGAATTGTGGCCTCCCGCCTCACCGAATCCTACTATCGACCCACGGTGATACTCACCGAATCTAACGGTTACGCCACCGGTTCGGCCCGCTCG
>JBDKHP010000524.1:0-4251 GCA_039797645.1 Bacteroidota bacterium | reverse complement strand
TTACTAACACAATAAACACAATGAAACCAATGATTCACAAATACCTACAAATCTCGTGGGTGTTGCTCTGTATTCTACTCATAGCAAACCACACAGAAGCCCAAGAGAAACATTACAAAACAAGCTGCATAGGCTTCTACAACCTCGAGAACCTCTTCGACACCTTAGACACTCCCAATGTAAACGACGAAGAATTCACACCCGCAGGTATCAAAAACTGGAACACCGCAAAATATGCGACCAAAATCGAAAACATGTCGCAAGTTATTGCTGAAATTGGCACAGAACGCGTACCCACAGGCCCTGTTGTTTTAGGTTTGTGCGAACTCGAGAACGTAAACGTGTTGCAGGATCTCATCGCCTCCCCACGCCTCAAACCACTCAATTACGGCTTCGTACACTACGACTCGCCCGACAAACGCGGTGTGGACGTCGCGTTGCTGTACCAAAAAGAAGCCTTCAAGGTAGTGAGCAGTTCGTCGCACCGTCTGGTTGTACCCAACAAATCAGATTTTGACACCCGCGACCAACTCTTGGTAACAGGACTACTCGATGGCGAGAAATTTCACTTTATCGTAAACCATTGGCCCTCACGATGGGGTGGCGATGCCCAAAGCAGCTACCTCCGGGAAGCAGCGGCTGGTCTCTCGCGAAGCATTATCGACTCGCTACTCACCGACGACCCAAAAGCCAAAATTATTCTTATGGGCGACCTAAACGACAACCCCGATAACAAAAGCGTAAAAGAAATATTGCACTGCAATGCAGATGCAAAAAAACTTGAAAAGGACGAACTGTTCAATGCTACAGAAACGTTGTTTACAAGTGGAATTGGTTCTTTGGCCTACAAAGGTAAGTGGGATTTATTCGACCAACACATACTTTCGCCGTACTTGGTAAGCAAAAAAAACAAAGGGTACAGGTTCGATTCCGCAAAAATATTCGACAAACCATTTGTGCTCGAAAACGAAGGAAAATATGCAGGCTACCCCAAGCGTAGCTTCATAGGCAACAATTTCAAAGGCGGTTACAGCGACCACTTGGCTACGTATATTTTCCTAAAAAAACCAATAAAGTAAGACACCTAGCGTTACAAAACTCTACTTCAAAATATTCCGAAACACAAAAGGGCAACGTAAAGCGTTGCCCTTTTGTGTTTCGGGAATAAAGAGAATCTATATTGAACGATCTCTGCTTGCAAGTTGTATTTCCGACAATTTGTATGAACCCAATACCATAGGATATGTTGGGTAGTGTGCTTTTTTAACCTCAGATTTTATACAATCGAGATCTTTGTCGATTTTTGGGTATGGCCAGTTGCGTTTGCATGAGTTTTCAGTTGAAACCCTTTTTTTCTGTTGTTTATAATCGTTTTGATTGTGTCTATTTTGGGGGTCTTATTGGTCGCGAAATGGCTTCATGGCCAAAGGCCAACTGAAAGTTTTCGCCCTAGGCTCCTACGGCATTACAGATGGAGCTGCCGCTACAACTAGCCCGGATCGCGGCAAGTAGCCCACAGCACGCGCGGAGTGGCTATTCGTGCTGCCGATAAATTGAAAAACTACGGCGGCCAACTGATGCCGTACCCGTTGCGAGGACTACTGCTAAGAGCCGGCAGCCGCCGCCTAAAATAGTGTTGGGTCTCCGCTCCTAATCTTTATTTTTATTTTTTTTATTTTTTTCTTCGGGTGGGTGTTTTAGGCTTCGAGGGCGGTGCGTATTTGGTGGAAGGCTTGAACTTGTGGGGTGGCTTTTTTGCTGTTTTTGTTTTTTTGCCACTGTGTTTGGATTTCTGGCCAGTGGATGAGGCAAAGGTCGTGGGCGGTGTGGTTTTGCTTGTCGGCGGTGTTGTGGTTTATGGGCTGGGAGGCAATCCAGTTTACGGTTTCGTAGGATTTGGCGAGTACGGCTGCCATCAGGGGTGTGTGGCCGTTTTTGTCGGCGAGTTGTAGGGATGCGCCATGCTGTACGAGGGTTTGTAGGTTTGTGAGGTTGTTGGCGGCGGCGGCCATCCAGGTGGGTGTTTGTCCGGAATTGTTTGTGGTTTCGAGCAGGGCTCCTGCTTTTATTAGGGTGGTTATGATTTGTTGTTGTTGTGTTTCGTGGGCGAGGATGCTTGCAAAATGGAGTGCGGTATTGCCGTTGTGGTTGGCATGTTGCAGGTTGGGGTTTTGTTGTATGAGGAGGTTGATTATTTCGGGAAAATCGTATCGGATTGCGAGAATTAGGGGTGTGTTTCCGTTTTGGTCGGTGATGTTTATGCCGCCAGATTCTACAATTTCGCGCAGACTCTGGGCATGTTCGGTGCGTTGTTTGCTTGCTTTTTTGAGTTTGTGGCGGAGTCTGTAATAGAATATTGCCAAGCCCAAAATTAGTAGGAGTATAAGGGTAATTAATGTGTAAAATGGTATCATATAGCTGGTTTTAAAAGGCTTCGGTATTTGCGCCGTAACGATCTAATTGTTGCTCGATGGTGCTAAGGAGCTGTTTCTGATCTACGGGTTTGGTGAGGAATGCGTCGCAACCGGCGAGGATGCTATTTTCTTTGTCGAGTTGCGAGGCGAAGGCGGTGATGATTATTACTGGAGTTCGGGGATTGATTAGTTTTATTTGTTGGGTGCATTCCAGGCCGTTCATGCCGGGTAATTGGAGATCCATTAGTATGAGGTCTGGTTGGGTTTGCGTCATTAGATCGATGGCAGCAAAGGCATTGTCGGCATGAATAATTTGGGCGTTGGTGCGCCCGAGGTATGCTTTTATAAGTTCGAAGTTGAATAGGTCGTCTTCTACGACAAGAAACTTGGAGTTTGACATATCGCGGGTTACAGCGTAGGTTTCGGCTTGTATGTAACGCTGCCACTTGAAGTCGATTGGTAGATTGAAGTAAAATGTGGTGCCAACATGGAGTGTTGTCTCGAACCAGATTTTGCCTCCCATTACTTCTACGAGGCCTTTTGCAATTGTAAGCCCTAAACCTGCACCGCCAAAAAGGCGTGTGTCGGAGCTATCGGCCTGTCTGAAGGATTCGAAAACGGCTTCGTATTTTTCGGGTGGGATGCCTGGCCCGGTGTCTTGTACGTAGAATAGTGGTTTTTCGTCGAGAATTAGGTATCCTAATTCTACAAAGCCTGTGTGGGTGAATTTGAAGGCGTTGCTAAGTAGTTTGTGTACAATGATTTCAAGCTTTTTCTGGTCGGCAATTACGACATCGCGGCCTGTTGAGAGTCCAAAATTCACCCGGAGTTCTATGGTGTGCATTTGGTCGTAGGTATTTGCGATGCGTGAAAATAGCTCGTTTAGGGAGAAAAAATCGTTGTGGAAACTAATCTGACCGGTTTGGATTTTGGCGACTTCGAGCAGATTGTCAATGATGTCGATAAGTTGGTTGCTGCTTTTTTTTATCATCTTCACGAATTTGTCTAATTCGTGGTTTTCTTTGGTGGCTTGGGTAATTATTTCGGAAAAGCCGAGAATGCCGTTTAGAGGCGTGCGAATTTCGTGTGATAGGTTTGCTATGAAAGCGTTTTTGAGCTTGATGTTTTCTTCGGCTCTTTCTTGTGCTTTTTTTATGTCGTTTTCTTGACGCTTTTGGTCGGTTATATCGTTGATAATTATCAATAATAGTGAAGTGGGTAGGTTATCGGTTTCGAGGGGTAAAACTTTTATACTGAGGTTTCTGCCTTTTATTTCATATTCGTGTGCAGTTGTTTCACCTTGCGAAATGAGATCGAAGTATTCGGAAAGCTTGTGTTGTAAGGCGAAAGTTTGTGGAGAGGGTGAGATTAAAGTGACTAAGGCCGTATCTCCATAGAATTTGAGTTCTTCGTAGGGATGGTACACGACAAGGGCTATGTTGTCGAGGTTCTCTACCATGGTCTGGAGTTTGTCGCGATTTTCTTTGCTTTCTCCGATATGCCTTACGAGGGTCTTGGCATAGGATTTTAGTAATAGATATAAAACAAATGAGGTAATTATAACAAATATGATACCTTTAACAGTCTGTATTGTCTTTACAAGCTGAATGCTAGGGCTGTAGAGTTCTAGGAATTTATCCGTGAAAATAATCCAGCAACTGCTGAATATGAAAAAGATGAAAACAGTTTTAAGTATTTTGCTTTGGATTAATTCCTTATCTGTTTTCATCTAGATTTCAAATTCAGTTGTAAATTTAATTGTTGTCTATTTAATACCTTTAATACGAATTACGTCGTATTTAGAGTCTGTTTTTTTAGTCGATCTCTGCGTTGGCTC
>JBDKHP010000523.1:0-3509 GCA_039797645.1 Bacteroidota bacterium | reverse complement strand
TTCCGCTTCAAGACGTACAAAAAATCGCTGATTTGCCATCGGACAACTAAACCGAAGGTTCGTACGTAATGAAGCAACTACAATGTGGTACTTTTCAGTATTACAGACTCTTTTTTTAGTGTCGGAATAATGGCTCCAAATTGAGAAATTGTTACCGAAATCGGAGCTTTTAGGCAAGCCGTAGGCTTGGTGTTCGATAACGCTTCATGGCCGTAGGCCAACCGTAAGTTTTTGCCCAGCCTACCTACGGCGTGGCAGATGGTGCTGCCTTACGCCCTAGCCCGGATCGCGGCAAGTAGCCCACAGCATGTGTGGTGTGGCCGTTCGTGCTGCCGCCAAATTGAAATACTACAGCGGCCAAGTGTTGCCGTAACCGTTGCGAGGACTACAGCCAAGAGCCGGCAGCGACGTCTAAAATAGTGTTGGGTCTCCTGCTCCTTATTATTCTTTTTGTTTTTTTTCAGTCGGCTGGTTTCGGCTTTCTGTTTTTTTGAGGCTCTGATCTCTCGGTTTTAGAATGGTTAAAATTGCGCTGCCCAATTTTGCAATCGGGCAGCGTTTTTTTGTGTGACTACGTAACAAGCTTATTCCGAGGTTATTATCCGCAGATGGTCTATCATTGCGGTATTTACAAGTCCGTTCATGTTTCGGTTTGTGGGTTCGTACACGAGTAGTACTTTGTGCGGCCCTGGTTTGAGTTTCAGGCGTAGGGCGTTGGAATATCCCCAATTGCTCCATTCGCCACTGCCGCGTTGGGGGAGTACGATTACGCCCACTCGCTCGTCGTCCACGTAGAGTGTGCGGATTGCGCATTTGTTGTCGGTGTTTGTGGGGCCGTTGCCGTTGGAGTAGCGAATGTCGAGGAGGTATTCGCTTTGGAGCGTGGTGCGGAAACTGAAAGGAATGGCGTTGTTCGTTTCGATGGTCGATTCTACAAATTTATTGCCCGTAAAACCCATGTAGTTGAGCTTCGAGGGTCTGGTGGCGCTTTCGGCTTCTACAACGATTTTTTCATTTTTGGGGATGTAGCAAATTGGTTTGGATAAATAGGAGTTGAAACCTGTGCTGCTGATCGCTTGTACTTGCCATTCGCCATAAATATGGTTGGTTATTGGGAAAAAAAGTTCTTTAATTTCGGCGCGGATTTGTCCGTTGCAGAATACTTTGTACGACTGTGCGTTGTCTATCTTTTTCCATTCAATTTGTTCGTTGTTCAGACTGGTTACGGGGCTTTCGATACGGTACGAAATAGGGGTCACATTGATTGTTTGGGCTGGAATTTCATGATTATCAAGCTGTATTTCGATGAGGTGCTTGCCGCGTAGTTTGCCCGAGATGCTTGCCCGTTCTTGGGGTTTGCCATCTACCGTAAAGCTGCTGATGCCTTGGCCAAAGCCTTTTACCGTAATGTCGAGGGTGGCGTTTCGGTAAGTGAAATTTCGTAAGGTTTTCACTGAATCGTACTTTTTCGGTACAAACGGACTGAAATTTAGACTGTCGGGGGTGTAGTCGATGCCAAAAAAGATGCGGTACACGGTGGCGAGATTTCCGGCGATGCTCCATAGTTGGCGGTCTGAGTTTACTTCGGTGCCTTTAAAATCGCCAGAGGTGGCTACCATGTTTTCTTTGTTCGTAAGGAAGAGTGCAGCTTGCCGATAAATACCCTCGATGGAATGGACAACGGCTGGTTCGTTGCCGACTTTCTTGGCTGCGAGTCCGTAAAAGGCTTGCACAAAGGGCCAAATACTGTTGTTGTGGTAGGGCGGAATGTTCGGAATTTGAGGCGCAACGGTAGGGACTCCGAAGATAGAGAGTGGCGTGTGGCTGATTACAGCTCGCTGTCTTTCGGGTGTGGCCACTCCATAGAGTACGGCTAAGGATTCGCCCAAATTCTCGGCACCTCCCGATCGTGTGAAATAGTTGTAGCCGTAGAGATATTGCGCGTAGTACGATTTTTCTTCGATCCACAAATTGGCGTTGATTGCGGCGGCTAGTTTTGTAGCTGTCTGCGACCAAGTGGTGGTTTCTTCGCCCAATATTTTGGCCATTTCGTCTAAGATTTGGTAATTGCGGTAGTGTACGACATTGGTACCCAGACACTGAGATTTGTATATGTCGCGGGCTTCCATCCAAATGGGGTAGCTTTGTTTGCGCCAGTCTAGGAAGGAAGACTCTCCGTAAACGAGTCCTGTTTTCGGGTCGAAAACGTGTAGCGAATCGTCTTGGGCACTTTCTGCGACAATTTTGTAAATGGTTTTGAGCCATTTCAGATCGCCTGTGGCCAGATACACTTCCCAAGCGGCGAGTGTCCAGGTGAGTCGGTCGGTAGAAACGGGCCAAGAGCCGCCGGTGCCAGTGTCTTGCACAATGCGTCCATTTACGACTTTCCGCATGAGGCTGTGTTTGGCTACCTCGGGTTCTATGGCGGCAAGGGCAAGCACAATGCTGTAAGACACATCGCGTGTCCAAACACCCGCCCACTCTTTGCCGGTGCGGAATGTGGTGTCGGCTTCGAGATTGCTCACAAGCTCGTCGAGAGAGAGGTTGTAGAGGGCATCGAGGAGTATTTTGCCACTTTCGTACTGCGGATATTTTTGTAGGTCGTGCGTTTGTTTCCATTCGGCACGGGTTGTTTTCTTTGCGTCGAAGGTGTTGATTTTTAGGTTGATGGTATATATACCGTCGCCGTCGGGATCGGTGAGTTGCATTTCGGAGCGCGAGGGAAGGTTGTCGAAATCCCATGTCATGGGAGCTGTGCCGCCTGCCAGCCAAACGCCTTTGAAGTCGGATTTCATGAGTTTGTGCCCGTTGGCAAGTTCGCAGAATCCATCTTTCTTGAGTGCCGCAAGTATCTGACGCAGGTCTAGTTTTAGTTCGAGTTGGGTGTTGGCCGGGATGCCCGTAGCGTTTGTGACTGTGGCTGTTTCGGCGGCATCTGCTTTGCCCCATACGATGGTTGGGTGACTGTAAACCCCATTTTGTGCAACGACGGTGGCATGGTGGTTTACGCCAAAAGTAAGTTCGTTGTCTTGACCATTGATTGAGAACTTAAATTCGATGTTGGGATTGAAGTTGTCGTTGGCAGGGCTTTGGTAATCGGAGTGCATTTCGTGGGCGGAAATTGCTCGTGCAACCGAATTGCCTTGGGTAACTCTGTCGGATTCAATGCGATAAGGCAGGGTGTCTTGTGGGGATGCGGCTTTGTCGGCATTGGGCGAACAGGCAGACCAAAGCCCCAAAAGTGCGAATACGATCCGAATTTTCATTGCGGGTGTTGTTAGTGAAACGTTTGTACCAAAGGTAAATCGAAAAGCTCGTATCCTGAAAATTATTGCTGTTTCTGCACACGTTGGCAGGTGTGTTTGTGAAATATTCTTCGTTTTTCCTCTGAGACTTGGCTATTCGCAAGTTTGTAGCAATAAAAAGAGCGTAGCTTTGGGGGCTACGCTCGGGTCTATTGTTTGTAAGGTATTGATGTTGTTAGAATTGGAAGTTTAGTTTACCAAAAA
>JBDKHP010000522.1:0-2873 GCA_039797645.1 Bacteroidota bacterium | reverse complement strand
ATTTAATGTTCGTAGATAAGATTATTTTGAGACATGAAGAGAATAGTTTCAGTTTTAGTTTTTCGGCTTTTGAGTTTATCAGCCCTGCTGCGGTTGAGTACCATTACAGACTGAAAGATTTTGAAACGGATTGGCACAAAACCAATTCGCTACAACGCGTGGCTACCTATACAAACTTAAATGCCGGACTTTACACTTTTCAGGTGAAATCGTCTTCGGTACTTAGTGTTAGGGAAAGTAAAATTGTTGAAATTACGATTCAGATTCTTCCCCCTTGGTGGAAAACATGGTGGGCCTACGTGATTTACGTTACGATTTTTGTCGGATTGTTGGGTTTGTATCTCAAGATTATGAGACGGCAGTATATTCTACAACAAGATTTTTTCGTAGAACGGGTGAAACACGATAAAGATATAGAAACAAGTAGAATGAAACTCAACTTTTTTACCAATATCACACACGAATTTCGGACACCGCTCACCTTAATTTTAGGCCCATTAGAAAAACTGATGGACGATTTTCAGCACAATCAAGAGCTACGTACCGAACTCAATGTAATACAACGAAATGCCCAACGTTTGCTCGATTTGATTAATGAAATTCTCGATTTTAGAAAGCTTGAGGAGTCGAGTCTCCAGCTAAAATTAGGAAATCATGACATTGTACGTTTTGTGCAACTTGTGGCCCTCAAATTCGAATCCCATGCACGGCTACATAATATTGCGTTTCATATAACCCATATACCCGCCCCGGTTATGTTGATGTTCGATCAGACCAAGCTCGAAAAGGTTTTGTATAATTTGTTTTCAAATGCTTTCAAATTTACACCCGATGGCGGGAGAATAGAATGCCGAATCTCTATCGATAAAAATGATTTGTCTGAGAAAGGAGCAGATATGCTGCTTATTGAGATTGAAGATAACGGATCGGGAATTCGGAAAGATGAAATAGGACATATCTTTGAAAGGTACTTCTCTGGAGAATCGCGAAACACGAATTTCCATACTGGAATCGGCCTGGCTCTTTCAAAAGAAATTATCGATTTGCACAAGGGTGTAATTCTGGCTCGTAACAATGCAGCCAATGGAGCTTGTTTTACACTCAAGCTCCCTGTTTCATTTCAATATATTACTAAAGAGCCTATTGTGGATGAAATATTTGTTGAAAAAACAAACAATCTTTTGAATTTTGAAGAGCCATTCCTTCAAAATGATGCGTATTATAATACAAACACTGATGCCGATAAAAAAATTATCCTAGTTGTGGAAGACAACGACGATATTAGAAATTTTGTGAAGCATAGTTTCAACGACGAATACAAAGTAATTGAGGCAACAAATGGCGAGGATGCACTTGTTGTGGCATTAGAAGCGATACCCGATTTAATTATCACCGACATTATGATGCCACAGATGGATGGAACGGTGCTATGTAAAACACTAAAAAACGACGATCGTACCAGCCACATTCCAATTATTATTATCACGGCATTGTCTGAGCTTGAAAGCCGAATTCAATGTATTGAACTTGGAGCAGATTCGTACATACCAAAGCCATTCCATCTAAAACATTTACAAGCTAGGGTACGACAATTAATTGGCTTACGCGTTACACTCCAACAAAAATACAGCGAGAATATTACCAAAGTACACCCCAATGAGAATATGACTGTAGCGGTGGAGCAGATAAAATCTGCCGATGAAATTTTCCTTGAACGCACGGCACTGATAATTGAAAAAAAACTTGGCGATTCAGAATTCAACTTAAATGCACTGTGCCTTGAATTAGGAATGAAACACCCCCAATTGTACCGAAAGGTAAAAGCACTTACTGGCATGTCGATCAAGGACTTTATTCTATCTATTAGGATGAAAAATGCAACCCAGCTCCTATTAACAGGCAATTTTAATATTGCCGAAGTTGGTTATATGGTAGGCTTCTCATCGCCCGCCTACTTTACCGAAACTTTCAAAAAGCACTTCGGACAGACACCCTCCGATTATCTAAAAACAGGAGATCCAGATTGTAGTTAAAATCCAGCACTTTCCTAATAATCTTTACAGTATTCAACGATTGAGGGGGCATTTTGTTTTGCAATTGGGTCGTACTTGTATCCCGACAATTAAAAATTCTTTTAAATTGATTCTGTTATATTGTTAACTTAAAATTGTTATATCGCAAAATACTTTGTTTGTGCTAATTTGCCAGCATTTACAATCTACATTGGCCCTACGCAACAATAGAGTCGGGGTAGAATGTATTATTTATTCACAACTTATATGGCTAAAATTTGTACCACAATCCTCGTCAAACTTGCAGCGATTTCGCTAATATTTCCAGCTTGTAGCCCTAAAGGCACAAATGATATTCAACAAGCAAGTACCCAGATTATGGTACTAGCATTCGTATCAATAATCACTTCGACAGTTACATTACTACTGAGTCGGCGTTATTTTACCACTAAAATAGTGCTTGCAAACAATCAAAAAAACAAAGCCCAGCGAAGCCAACAAGCCGCCGAAGACCAATTGCTATTATTTGCGAAAATGCAACAAGAATTCCCCTCACAAATGATGCTCGTGATAGCACCAGTAGAAAAATTAATGCACGACAACCACCTTACAACCCACCACGAAACATTCGCCACCATACACAAAAATGCCCACCGCATACTCTACTCATTAAGCCAACTATCAGATTACCAAATATATCGGAGCAACAATATGCAATTCACCCCCGAGCAGGGCGAAATTGTTTCACACACGCAAAAAGCCTGTGGCTTATTCGAAGAACTCCTCAGCCAAAAGCACATCCGTTTTCAGTTTAACGCCAACACCCACGAGCGACACCTTAAATTCGACCACGATAAATAC
>JBDKHP010000521.1:0-4764 GCA_039797645.1 Bacteroidota bacterium | reverse complement strand
CTGAAAAATAAAAAATTACTTAAAGGTTTCGATTTTGTTTTCAATTATCTTGATACGACCACAACTCCGGGAAAAAAATACTTACCCGTTTTTATAACAGAAACCCTTTCGGACTATTCGTACCAGCGAAAGCCAGCGCGGGTAAAAGAAGAAATAAAGGCTAGCAAAACATCGGGGTTTCAGGCAGAGGGGTTGTCGCAATATACTGGACAAATGTATGCAGATGTGAATATTTACAAAAGTTTTATTGAACTATTTGGTAAGTCGTTCGTTAGCCCGATGAATAATGCCTGGAAATTGTATTATAAATATTCGCTTGACGACAGTGCCTATATTGATGGACACCATAGTTACCTCATACGTTTCAAACCACAGCGCAGAAAGGAGCTTACTTTTAGTGGACAGTTCTGGGTGTCTGACACAACTTGGGCAATCACGAATTTGCAAGCTCGGATAGCAGACGACGCAAATCTTAACTATCTGAAAGACTTTGCAGTGCAGTTGAAGTTTCAGCAACAACCTGGGGGGCAATGGTTTCTAATACGCGAAGAGGTGTTTGCGGAAATGACAATAAGTGACAAGACTGCTGGCTTCTTGGGACGTAAAACAACAACTAGGGCGAATATTAGGATCAACCCAAAATACGATTCTGATTTTTTTAGTCGCACCCAACCGCAAGAATCCATAATAGAGAGCCAGGCAACGAGTAAAGACACAAGCTACTGGGCGGCTGCGCGGCATGAAAAATTGTCGGAAAAAGAGTCTAATATCTACCAGATGGTGGATTCAATAAAACAAGTACCCGTATTCAAGACCTTTTCAGATATTGTAAGTATGCTCACTTTGCAATACTTAGACCTCGGGAAGTGGGAGTGGGGGCCGTATTTTAAAAGCTATTCTCACAATCCGATTGAAGGAAGTCGTTTTCGTTTTGGAGGTAGAACCAGTGAGGAGATGTTCGACAGATTGCAAATTGAGGCCTATGGGGCGTATGGAACTACAGACAATCGCTTCAAATATGGAGTTAGCCTTTTGTATGTAGATAACGATTATCCTCGGAGAAGCTTTACTTTAAAACATAAATACGATATAGAGCAATTGGGGCTTAGCGCGAACGCATTTACGGAAGACAATATCCTCTCAACGATACTGAGCAGATCACCAAACGACAAACTCCTGATTGTACGCGATACCCGAGCAAATTTTATGCAAGAGTGGTTTCTGGGCTTTTCGACGAACTTAACGTTTACGCATAAAACAATTTTCCCATCGGAATTAATTCCGTTCAAAAACACCACAAATGAAATAAGCTCGAATAGCCTGACAACAACTGAAATGAGCCTTGATTTACGGTTGGCTTATAACGAAAAATTTATTGGTGGCCGATTCAATCGTGTGAGCCTTGGGTCTGAATACCCTGTGGTTTCATTGATTTTTGCAGCCGCGCCCAAAAATATTTTAGGCAGTAAATATGCCTATTATCGTAGTGAAATTAGTATCAGTCACCATTTGAATGTCGGCCCATTGGGCTTTCTCAAGTATCAGATAAAAGGAGGCAAAATTTTTGGAACAGTACCTTACCCCTTACTTAAACTTCACGAAGGAAATGGCACTTATGCCCTAGATCTACAATCGTTTAACCTGATGAATTTTTACGAATTTACAAGCGATACTTGGGCCAGTATGTACGTAGAGCATCATTTTGGAGGCCTTTTTCTGAATAAAATACCTCTTCTAAGCAGGCTAAAGTTACGAGAAATTATCTATGGGAAAATTCTTTATGGCACACTGAACAAGGCCAACCAACAGGAACGAATTTATGATTTCCCTGCAAAACTAAATCCCCTCACAGAACCGTACATTGAACTAGGTGTTGGAGTTGAAAATATTTTTAGAGTGTTTCGGATTGACGCCATATGGAGAATCACAAACTTAGAATTGCCCGATGTGACACGTTTTGGGATACGTGCGTCTATACAAATTGGTATGTAAGGTAAGTGAAACTTATTAAACCCATACGACGTAAAAGGAATTAATAAGGCTAGTCGATCGCACAAAATTTTTTTCTTTTCAGAAATGTACATTTTGTCTGATTATTTGTGTATTTTGGCTCATGCTTTGGAATGTAAAACATCTAAGGTATTTAATATCTACGAACTGCATGATACACAACCTGACAAAACATTTTGGGGTACTCACTTTGGCATTATTCTTATTGGTAGGATATGCACAAGCACAACACACCCCACAAGAAGCGAAACTAATTGTAAGTCGTTTATATTACATATCTACCAATCTTACCTGGCCAGATAATGCAAAAACCAGTTTCAATCTAATTGTATCCACAGAAGATAAAGATTTGGTCGTTGAATTATCGTCCTTAGCTCGCACAAAAAAAATAAAAGGTAAACCTTATAAAATACTGACCTATACAGGGATTGATGAAATTCCGGGACTCAACGGAGATATGATCTTCCTCAACAAAAAGCAAACAAAAAAAATTAGTCAAATAGTAGATCTTACTTCAGGAAGTAGTTTGCTTATAGTGAGCGAAAATAGTGAGGAAAAGAGAGACGTGATGATCAACATGATTCGCGTACAAACCAACAATGTATATAATATTGAAGTTGCGAAATCTAATATCGTGGCGCGAAATATTGAAATTGGAGCAAGTCTTTTGCTTATCGGCGGTAAAGAAATCGACGTAAAAGAACTTTACGTCGAGCAAAATAAAATTCTAAAACAAGAGAAAGAAAAGGTTGAGGCCCAACGCGCTATGTTAGCCCAGCAAGACTCCGAGATGCGCGAACAAAAACAAAAATTAGATGATCTCCGCAAATCTATAGAATCGCAGCGCAAATTAATAGAATCTCAGAACAGCGAATTGGTTCAGCAACAGGTTTCCATGCAACGACAAAAAGCAAGGCTCGATAGCCTTATGCAAGAAGCCATTACACAACAAACCATTGTGAATCAGAAACAAATTGAGATTGCTGAAAAAGAAAAACAAGTAGCATTACAGCAAGAAAAAGTGGACAGCTACAATGCCATTCTTGATAAATTACGAACCGAAGTTGAAGAACACCAGCAAAAAATTGCAAGTCAGAAAAATGACTTGACCACGAAAACCGCAACAATAGAATCGCAGAAATACATAATATATATCGTAGGCGCATTCTTAGGCGTATTTGTTGGTCTCGTATTTATGGCTCTATGGGCCTATAACACCAAGCGAAAGGCCAACATCTTACTCCACGAAAAAAACATAGCGATCAGTCGCCAAAAAGAAGAGATTATGCAACAAAGCGAAGAGATTATGGCTCAACGCGATGAACTTGCAAAGCAAAACTCCGAAATTCATCAACAAAAAGAAGAGATCATGTCTCAGAAAGACGAACTACAACGCCAGAAGGAAGTTGTAGAACATCAGAACAGCATGATTACTGGAAGTATCAGAGTTGCTCAAACCATACAGAATGCAATACTACCTTCTACAAATGTAATGAATAAACTGTTTAGTCATTTTTCATTATTCTTACCAAAGGATATTGTTTCTGGCGATTTCTATTGGCACACAGGAATTGAGGAGGGCGATTCTCGTAGAGATTACATTGCCGTAGTCGATTGTACAGGGCACGGAGTACCAGGTGCATTCATGTCTATGATTGGCAGCAGGTTACTCAACTCAATTGTAAACGAACAAGAAATCTACGATCCTGCAAAAATTCTCGACCGATTAGACAAATCGGTGCAAAAAGCATTGCGTCAGCACCAAACAGAAAACCGAGACGGAATGGAAGTTTGTCTCATTAGAATCGACACTACGCCCACCCAAAGGAGTCTCTATTTCTCAGGTGCCCGACGACCAATCTACCTATATAAAAGCGAAACCAAAGAGTTACTTAAATATGTGGGTAGTGCTAGAGGAATAGCAGGCCCACGGATTAAGAGTAAACTCCTAGAGTTTGAAACTTCACTTATTGATGTAAAGCCAAACGACGTAGTTTACTTAACAACCGATGGTTATAAAGACCAGAACGACATGGAACGCAAACGACTAGGATCTCAGGCAATTATGCGAGCTTTCCAAAGTATAGGCCACATGCCAATGGAAACACAATGCCTTAAAATACAACATATGCTAGAAGAACACATGAATGGTGTAGAACAGCGGGACGATATTACCATATTTGGCGTACGAATTTAACGTTTGAATTGTACCCATTAGAATATGAGTCAGATTTTACGATCTGGCTCTTTTTTTTGTTAGTTATTCCGAATTATTAGTGTCGTATTGGCCGACACAAATTGCAACTAGGTATAGGGTTCATTCTCATTCTATATTCCGTAACCGACAGCCAGAGCAAAAAATAATGATAAGGAGCGGGAACCAAACTTTTCAAATAAACCCCGCTGCCGGCTATCCGCTTGTAGTCCTCGCAAACGGGAACGAAATCACTTGGACGCTTTCGTATTTCAGTCAAACCTTTGTATAAAAGGTTGTTGTATCCCATTGCTGTGGGCTACCGCTGCTATCCGGGCTAGACCGTACGGCTTTTTTTCAAACTCACGCCGTAAGCACGCGGGGCAAACCCTCCAGTTGGCCTGCGGCCATGTAACCCGTTCTCCAAGCCTACGGCTTGCCCAGAAGCTTCAACTCCGCAAAAGTACAATCCGTTATATTAACCATTTCATCCGCAAACTCAATTTAGCGGTTCAAAAAAGAAAAGTGGCAAGATCTCAGGAAGTTAGCAGAACACCCAC
>JBDKHP010000520.1:0-2560 GCA_039797645.1 Bacteroidota bacterium | reverse complement strand
CCTGATCGTCGCAAGACGTAAACAGCATGGTCGACAAAGCAAATATTGATACTATTTTTGTGAATTTCATTGTTTTAATTTTTTAGAATCACATTAATAAATTAATGATATTCAATAAGTTTAATTATTTCGCATCCTCAGGAAAATCACTGTATTTCGCTGTTTTCAACGATACAATTCTCCAATTGTCCGTATAAACTTTTACGCTTGTGGCTGCTGATGGAAAGGCAATCTCTTTGTCGGCATCCAAACCTGTGATCTTGTTTAGCGTAAAGTCTGAGTTCTCGAAATAAACGCCTAGGTTTTTATAGTTTGCAGCCTCGCGATAAGCCAGAATCGATTCGAAGGTTGTTCCCTCTTTCGTGTAAGCGTAGAACTTGCTAAAAGGAATGGTAACAGTAGTCCAGCCAGTTGTTTTGAATGGAACAGCTTTACCATCGACCACCCAAGGCACATAATTATAGCAAGATCCTGCCCATTCGCCACCGTTGAAACCGTTGACCAAACAGATTTTCAAGAAACCAGAACCTGTCCAGTCTTGGGGTACAAAAATATCGAATTGAAACCCAACCTCTGTTAATAAAGTTGTTGCAGGAATATAAGGATCGAGTTGTGTCCGCCAAGATTCAGAACCTGATGTCCATACTTCTGAGCAGCGATTTTTTGCAGCAGCAAACGATGTGATTCTTGCTGGTAAGGTAGGAACATATTTCCCCTGAGATAGGTTAGCAACACCGATTGATGCAGATTCAATATCCGTTCCTTGAATCATACTCGCAGATGTACCCCAATAACCTTGCGTACCTTGACCATCGAAATTGAGTAACACGCCTTTTTTAAAGTTGAAATAGGCTGGAGAATAAGCACCACCGTTAGAACATTCTATAAGCAAAGCACCACCGTCGTCTGACACACCACTAGGCATCGCAACTGTGAAAAACTTACCCTTTGGATCTGATACTATACCAGTTGTAACTTCAACATTTCCAGGAAAAACCACTTTAGACACCTCTGTTAATCCGCTACCGCTTACGGTAATCGTTTCGCCAGGAAGTGGCATTGTGTTAGAAATGTTATTAATTACCGGTGCAGCAGAACGAACGCTAAAAGTAAACGTTGTCTCGTATTCGTCGTTCACAAATCTGATGGTATTTCTGATTGCTGGATCCACACCCAAAATTGGTGTATCTTTAGAAATATCCAAAAGCACATAACTATCCGTAAGGAATACAGGGTTAAAGTATGTTTTATATCCGTTTACATAGATCTGTCTGAGGCCTGTAAGGCCAGAACCTTCTATGCGAACTCGTTGTTGTAAGCGAACAAAGCTCACTTCTCTATCAGGCACTTTGGAGTTTACATCCTCAAGAAACACTTTTGTAATGGCGATAGGGCCCAGAGATGGATTATCGTCTTTACACGAAGTGGACAATAAGCCAAATGCCAACATTACAAGTAAACTCGCAGTTAACCAGTATTTTATATTAAAAATATTGTTCTTCATATCTTTCAGTATTTTTAAATTCTAACGCAATTCTTTGTTCAGAATTAGAATAAATCTGTGATTCTGGCTTCTGTAAACGTATAGTGAACAGGTGCCGCTTTTAATAATGGGTTTTGTACCACTTCAGCTTCTGGGTAAGGCAACAAAAAAATTCTATCGGTAACAGCACCCACAGAACGACTGCTGGTTGTTTTGGTAGCATCTACCGTAGCGGTGTTTGTTGCAGCATCGTATAAAAACGGTGTAATTACACCCCGAGCCTGACCACTGATATAACCCATTACCTCTTGTTGTTTGTAATATGCACGGCGTACCAAATCGTACCAATACTGACCTTCCATACAAAGCTCTACCCTACGTTCGTGTATAAGATCGGCATACGTAAGACTTGTTTTGGGTTCTACACCAGCTCTTGTACGAAGGGCATTTACATACATTAACGCATTTACATCAGTAGTACTTGCCGCATTGCCCAAAGTGGCTTCTGCATAATTCAAATACACCTCGCCCAAACGCAACATATTCGTATTTAAAGCCGAGTTCATACGCGAGATTTTCGAATTATCTTTGGTCGAACCAACCACGCCTTTTTTTACATTTAGCGCATCTTTTGATTTTTCGTACACAAAACCACCATTGGCCTTATTAATTTCTGGGTAGGTATCGCCATAAGCCATCCAAGTCGCTTTTCTGCGTTTGTCGGTTTTTTCGTACTCAAGGACAACATTGTAAGAAGCTCGTGTCCAATACCCCCAAGCAGCATCGT
Organism: Bacteroidota bacterium; assembly: GCA_039797645.1. Taxonomy (GTDB): domain Bacteria; phylum Bacteroidota; class Bacteroidia; order Bacteroidales; family JBDKHP01; genus JBDKHP01. Next base: position 290 of record JBDKHP010000520.1, on the reverse strand, counting down.
CGTTTGTAATTTCCGACCCAGCAGCAAAATATGCTTGGTGTGGGTTGTTTACACCCCAATCACCATTAGGGACCCATTGTAGGGCAAACATCGACTCCTGATTGTTGTTATTCTCTACCATGAACAAATCAGCGTATTTAGGCATCAGGGAGTAAGGGCCTTTTGTAATGGCCATTTCAGCTGCTTTTTTTGCCAAATCAAGATAATTCTGATCGCGCGTACCACTGTTAGGGTTGGAACTATAACCTGAGTACGAAAGGTAGATACGCGAAAGCATACCATAAGCACTA
>JBDKHP010000519.1:0-4028 GCA_039797645.1 Bacteroidota bacterium | reverse complement strand
TAACCGATATAGCCCGGGAGTTAAATCTGACTCCATCGACTGTCTCCAGGGCTCTAGGCAACAGCCCGAGGGTAAAAGAACTTACCAAACAATTGGTACAGGCTAAGGCTGAAGAACTGGGGTACAGACCCAATGTAATGGCAGCTTCGCTTCGCAAGGGTGTAAGTGGAACAATTGGAATGATCGTTCCGCGTATTAACCGCCACTTTTTTAGTAATGCCATTAGTGGTGTGCAGCGGGAGCTTAATCCGGCGGGCTTGAACTTGCTTATTTACCAAACCGAAGAGAATTATGAGAAGGAGGTGGATGGCATTGAAACTTTTATGCGCAACCGGGTTGCAGGGCTGATTATGTCGCTTTCGGCTGGTACAACAGACATTGGCCACCTCGAAAGGTTAAGCCGCTCGGGTGTGGCATTTGTGCAGTTCGACAGGGTGGCGGCTTCTATTCCGAGTTGCAAAATTACGAATGCAAACTTTCAGGGGGCTTACGATGCGACACGGCATTTGGCCGATTCGGGGTTTAAAAACATTGCGCATTTTGCGGGTGCGCTTCAGTTGGATGTGTATCGCGAACGGCTGCGTGGGTATCGCACGGCGCTTGAACATACGGGTAGAGCATACCGCCCCGAACTTGTTTTCGAAAATACGATTACCCAAGATGCTGGCGAAAGGACAATTATGCAAGCCCTAGCCTTGGGCGCCGATGCGCTTTTTAGTGCGGGCGATTTTGGTGCGCTGGGTGCCATGACACGCCTAAAAGAGGAAGGCATACTGATACCTCAACAATTTGGTATTGTGGGTTTTGCAAACGAACCTTTTGCTAAAATTATGTCGCCAGCACTATCCTCGGTAGATCTTAGCGCAACGCTCATGGGGCAACGTGCGGCTTTGTCGCTGGTTGAAATGCTTGAGAATCACACCCCGGGCGAGGAATTAAACCAAGTGATACCTACGGAGCTAATAATACGCACAAGCTCAAAACGTTAAAGAATATTCACTGTCACACAACACATAAAGAACGAAGTATGAAACATGAAATCCGTTACGCATCACATCCGGCCGATGCAAAATCCTACGATACGACGCGGCTCCGCGATGAATTTCTGGTGCAAAATCTTTTCGAGCCGAACGAAATAAAAATGGTGTATTCGCTTATAGATCGCATTATTGTGGGGGGCGCGATGCCTGTGGGCCAAACGCTACAACTCGATACTTTCAGCGAGCTTAAAGCAGAATATTACTTGCAACGTCGGGAAATGGGCATCGTCAACGTTGGTGGAACTGCCAAAATTATTGCCGACGGTGTCACCTACCAAATAGAATACAAAGAAGCGGTGTACCTTGGTATGGGCACAAAAGACGTTAGTTTCCAATCGGTTGATGCTGCACAACCAGCAATGCTGTATATCAACTCTGCGCCTGCGCATCATTCTTTTCCGTCGCGAATCATTACCAAAGCCGATGCCGAAGTGGTAGAACTCGGAAGTTTGGAAAGCTCGAACCACCGACGCATCAACAAACTGATTGTAAACAGTGTACTCCCAACTTGCCAACTCCAAATGGGGATGACCGAATTGCGGAGTGGAAGCGTTTGGAACACCATGCCTGCCCATACACACAACCGTCGGATGGAAGTGTATTTCTACTTTGAAGTACCAGAAAATCAGGCAATTTGCCATTTTATGGGACAGCCAGACGAAACCCGTCATATCTGGATGGGCAACAACGAAGCCGTGATTTCGCCATCTTGGAGTATCCACAGCGCCGCAGGAACATCCAACTACACCTTCGTATGGGGCATGGCTGGCGAAAACCTCGATTATAGCGACATGGACACACGCTTACCCAACCAATTAAAATAAACACAACATGATACAACAATTATTCGACCTTACAGGTAAGGTAGCCTTAGTTACCGGCGGAACACACGGCATTGGTATGGCAGTAGGCAAAGTATTGGGCAAAGCAGGCGCAAAAGTATGCGTCAACGATTTATCCGAAGAGCGTCTGGCGGCCTGCAAAGCAGCGTACGCTGCCGACGGTATCGACGTGTACACGCTTGTGTTCGACGTGACCAACGAAGAGCAAGTCGATAAAGGAATTGCGCAAATCGAAGCCGATTTGGGCGGTGTCGATATTCTTGTGAACAACGCAGGAATCATCAAACGAATCCCGATTCTCGACATGCCACTGAACGATTTCAAACAAGTAATTGATGTCGATCTTATTGCACCACTAATTGTAGGCAAACGTGTTGCGCCGGGCATGATTAAGAAACGTGCCGGCAAAATCATCAACATGTGTTCCATGATGAGCGTTTATGGCCGCAGCAGCGTATCGGCCTATGCCGCAGCAAAAGGCGGACTTAAACTCCTCACAGCCAATATGTGTTGCGAATGGGCGAAATTTGGTTTACAAATAAATGGCATTGGCCCTGGATACATCGCCACTTCCCAGACCGAACCAATCCGCGTTAACGGCCACCCATTCAACGACCTAGTGATGATGCGTACACCGGCCGCCCGCTGGGGCGAACCCGAAGACATCGGTAATGCCGCACTTTTCTTGGCCTCGAAAGCCAGTGAATTTGTAAACGGACATATCCTATACGTAGATGGCGGCATCCTTGCCAACTTCGGTTATGTAAAAGGCGAAAACGACCTGCCCGAATAATAAACCGCAAATCCAGCCCAAGCTATTGCTTGAGCTTTTCTAAATAATAATTCTACAAGTATCCCAAACCCTTGCTGCCCTACAGCAAGGGTTTTTTGCTGATTCCCAGAAAGTCAGTATCAAGCCAGCACCAACCCGAAAGAAAAGAAAAAAAATAAGGATTTGGAGCGGGAGCGAAACAGTACTTATATACGGCGGCTGCCGGCTATCCGCTTGTAGTCCTCGCTGGAGGGTACCTTGTCAGTAGGCCGCTACTGTTTTTCAATCCTAGCCTTTCATTAACTGACACTTCCGTTCGCCAGCTGTGGGCTACCGCTACTATCCGGGCTAGACCGATCTGCTGCACCATTTGTAACGCCGTAGGCACCCAGGGCAAGCACTTTACTTTGGCCTACGGCCATGTGGCGCATACAAGCCTCTACGAAAATTTAAACTTCGCCCATCAGAAGCATTTACAGGCAACAGATTCTGAAATCTCCAATTCACGACAATGCTTAAATCCACTCGAAGCCAGCATACTTTTCTTTTATGCTATCCCAGAATCCATCACTCCGATCCAACGCGACACATGGCTGCCAGTCTTTCGGTAAATCTGTTAAGATAGCATCCACCATTCTACCCCCGTTTCCCTTAATTGGTGAATTAATGCAATAAAAGTCGATGTACTTCTGCTGTACATCATACAGAATCTCAATGCCTATCGCAGTTTCGTGGTGCATGTCAACAACTGGCACTTTAGGTTTTTTTTGGAAATTTTCACTCGAAGCGGTCAAAGTCAGACTACAAATCCGGACAAAATTAATCACATCTAAGTCGGCCAAACGATGCGCCATATTTACAATTTCAGAGGGTAATTGCGTTACTTTACCAACCACCCAAATCTGTTTTCCTTTACGCGCCAAAGGCAAGAATACTTTGTTAAAGTCTTTTCGTTTAATCCATTCCGTCATTCTACAGAGTATTAATTTTGTTCGCTACCCAATCTAGTTACGCAAAAGTATAAGCCTGCTACACCCCTTGAATAAACAAAAACCCAGCATTTATTATGCCGCGTGTTACCTTCGGGCTGTTTTTTCATTTTGACCTGTATAAGTTATCGATGGTATTGTCTGATAATTATCCTTTTTCCAAAATCTTAATAAGAAATCAATATCTTCTAAGTATTTTCTTCCAACACCTTCTGTAAAAAATGGCAACTTTGTTTTACAATTATCAATGCAATACATAACCAATTCTGTCGACAAACTTTCATCCATTAGTATAAGCATCACATGTTCTTCGCTATCTTCTTCTTTAAAATAAGGATTTGATGGCATTGGAAATGCTGAATTAACAGCCAATGCAATTTCGGTT
>JBDKHP010000518.1:0-3839 GCA_039797645.1 Bacteroidota bacterium | reverse complement strand
GTCTTTCTGAATTGCGTCGAATACCTGCTGGGCGGGTATTGCGATATTGCGGTTGCCTTTTTCAGCTCCGCCCATGTCGTATTCGCAATGTAGAGAAACAGGAGGGTGTAGCCCAAAACGTTTCAAGAGTTTGAAAAACTTGTCGAAATCTACCATCCCTTCTCCAATGGGTACATTAAGTGCCTGCCATTTACCGTCTATCTTTTCCCATCGGTAGTCTTTGAGTACCACAATTTTGATGCGCTGTCGTAGCAATTCGAACCCATTTTCCCATGAGTTTGCACCTTCTACGTAGGCATGACGAATGTCGTACTGTGTACCAAAGAAAGCAGGATCCACAGTTTTGAGTATGGCATCTACCTCCCAAAACGAGGCACCCACATTGCGGCCTGCATGATTTTGGTAAGAACCCACAATTCCCAATTTTTTGTTGAGTAAGCCCAAATCGTGTATTTCGTTTTGGTATTTGAGTAGGGCTTCTGGCATGGTAATGCCTTCGGGGTATTTGAACCAATTGCAACGGTAGTATTTTACGCCATTCGCGGCAGCGGTTTCAAGCACATCGCGATCGAGGGAGTTGTCCACATCTTCTACTGACGTGGCGATCATGTCGCAGCGGGCTCCTGCGGCTTTTATGTCTTTAATTGCTTTGGGAAGTTCCTTTTTTACGTTCGCGGGAAGTACGTGACCACCAGGCCGAACAGTAAGATCTAGCCCGACAAAACCCAGCTCTACAGCTTTTGCGGCTGCCGTTTTGCAATCGAGGAATTGTAAATGTTTGGAAAATATGTGTACCGAGAGTTCTGGCAGAGCAGACAGTCGTTCCACGGCGCGTAACGGTGTGTGTATAAATGGGAGTACCCCAGCCGAAATGGCTATTTTTTTGAGAAATTCTCTTCTTGAGCTTAGCATCGTGTTGCAGTTGTTTGGGTAAAGAAATTTTGGTGTTATCGTTCAGACAACGCAAATTTAACGCAGATAAATTGGTTGACCAAATTCTGGTTGACCAATTTGCCTAAAATTCCTAAGTCCCTAAAGAGTCTTACAACAAAAAAACGGAAGCCCTTGCGAACTTCCGTTTAAAAACACACCTCCTTGCGGCCTTATTTGCCATAGACTTCGTCGGCGCCAAATTCCATGAGGTAGGCTTTGAGGAATCCGTCGATTTTGCCGTCGAGTACGCCTTGGGCGTCGCTGGTTTCGTGTCCGGTGCGTACGTCTTTCACCAGTTTGTAGGGGTGGAGTACGTAGGAGCGGATTTGCGAACCCCATTCTATTTTTTTCTTCGCGCCTTCTATGGCCGAGCGTGCTTCGTCGCGTTTGCGAAGTTCGAGTTCGTAGAGCTGCGAGCGGAGTAAACGTAGGGCGTTTTCGCGGTTGTTGAGCTGCGATCGGGTTTCGGTGTTTTCGATGGTAATGCCTGTGGGTAAGTGCCTTACGCGGACACCTGTTTCCACTTTGTTTACGTTCTGGCCACCGGCTCCGCCCGAGCGGAAGGTGTCCCACTCTATGTCGGCGGGGCTGATTTCGATCTCGATTGTTTCGTCAACAAGCGGATAGACGAACACCGAACTGAAACTGGTGTGGCGGCGTTTGTTGGCGTCGTAGGGCGATATGCGCACGAGGCGGTGTACGCCGTTCTCAGACTTGAGGTAGCCGTAGGCCATCTCGCCACTGAATTGTAGGGTTACGGATTTTATGCCGGCTTCGTCGCCCCGTTGGTAGTCTATTTCGGTTACTTTGTAGCCGTTTTCTTCGCCCCATCGGATGTACATCCGCATAAGAATTTCTGCCCAATCTTGGCTTTCGGTTCCGCCTGCACCGGGGTTGATTTTCATCACCGCATCGAGGTTGTCGCCCTCGCCACGAAGCATGTTTTTGAGCTCGAGGTTCTGGATTTTCTCTTCGGCCTTGTGGTAGAGGTCTTCTACTTCGGTTTCGGTAGCATCGCCAGTTTCGTAAAATTCAAGTATTACGTCGAAATCTTCGACGGCTGCGGTGGCCTCGTTGTAGCTGTCGATCCAAACCTTGATCGCTCGCACTTTCTTCATCTGTTCTTCGGCGGCCTTGGCATCGTTCCAAAATTCGGGAACTTGGGTTTTCTCTTGTTCGTTGATGAGTTCTATCTCTTTCGCATCGACGTCAAAGATACCTCCTTAAGGCTTCCCGTCGATTGCGCAACGATTTAATTTCTTCTGGTTGAATCATTTTTTTTACTAACTTTTGTGTTGGGATTTAGGTGGGCAAAGGTAATTAAAATATTTTTGGGGCAGGCTCTCAGATTTTGTGGGTCGCTTACGTTGGTATAGTATGCAGATTTGGGTATTATGGAAACTATTGAATTTAACGAACGTACTTTTTCGGATTGGTCGATGCGCTTTATGGGTGGTGTCTTGGTAATTGTGGGTTTGGCGATGTTTGCCCGGGCTACTTGGTCCAGCTTCTTCGTTGCCGTGGTGATGGAAATGATGGCGTACCTGATGCTTATGGGGCGCAGAGTTACCAAAATAGACTTCCCTAATCGCATAATAGACAAGTACTTCCGGGTGGGAATCTTGCATTTCCACAACCCCAAACGCTTGCCTCCTATTGTGTATTTATTGGTGCGCGATTACAAAACGTTTGTCCGACAACGAAACCTCTATGCAATCGGGGTGTACGAAATTGCCTACGTGGGGCACGGAAATCGCAAGATTGTACTCTGCTACTGCGAGTTGAAATCTGAAGTGTGGCGGGTAGTGCGCTTGTTGCAGCGTAATATGGAGCTACCCATTCGCGACAAAACCAAAAGCCATGTGCTGGACAAAACCACTTTTATAGAACTGAAAGCATAATCTCAAGTTAATTACCTTCGCCCACAATTGCAATTTGTTGCTTAATTTCGCCACAGAATAGACACATCAAGATGATCGACGTACAGCAGGTTTACAAAAAATATGGGAGTCAGTTGGCCCTCAATAATTTAAGTTTCAGTATCGCAAAGGGCGAAGTGGTAGGTTTTGCAGGACCAAACGGCGCAGGAAAATCGACGATTATGAAAATACTGACAGGCTATCTCGCCCCCACATCGGGTACGGCTCTCGTGAACGGATACGATGTGATGCAACATTCGCTCGACGCCCGACGCCACATTGGCTACCTGCCCGAACACAACCCACTTTATACCGAGATGTACGTAAAGGAGTACCTCGGCCATGTGGCCAGCTTGTACAAACTCGATAAAATTTCCACGCGTGTGTCGCAAATTGTGGAACGTGTGGGGCTTGGCAAGGAACAACACAAGCTTATAGGCGCACTTTCTAAGGGCTACCGTCAGCGCGTAGGTATCGCCCAAACGCTTATGCACGATCCCGAAGTGCTGATTCTCGACGAACCAACTACGGGTTTAGACCCGAACCAGATTCTCGAAATTCGGAAACTAATTTCAGAACTTGGCACGAGCAAGACGATTCTTTTTTCGAGCCATATCATGCAAGAAGTAGAAGCCATTTGCACCCGCACCATGATTATTTACGAAGGGAAACTTCTGCTCGATTGCCCCACCAATGAGCTACCGCTCCACACAGGCAACGAGGCCGATTTCAACATTCGCATTGAGCTTGATGTCATGGTCGAGGCAGATTTCTTTCTGGGTATCGAAGGTGTAATTTCGGCCAAGCCCGAAGCTGCATATACTTGGGTTGTAGCTGCCCAGACCGATATTCGCAAAGCCATTTTCGCACATTGTGTCGCCACAGGCCGTGTACTTATGGCCATGAACCTCCACAAACAAACGCTCGAAAAAGTATTCTACGATTTTACCATGCCACAAAAATAGCCCGTGACGAACGATCCAGATC
>JBDKHP010000517.1:0-6435 GCA_039797645.1 Bacteroidota bacterium | reverse complement strand
CCCGTACTCACATTGCTCAAGGTGTCGATATTTACCAGCCCCACATGGTTGTCGCGGTCGCTCAATACCTCAATATAAATATGTGCACTGTCGGCAAAATACAAGTTTGAAAACCGAAAACGCCCCCCCAAACCAGAAATTGTCTCATAATTTTGGTTGTGACTCAACAAGTTGCTCAACATCACCCGCACCCCGGGGTACGGCAAATTCAAATACGTCTTCACAATCTGCCCCGATATTTCTATCGCCTTTTCGTGTGGGTAGCGCAAGGCTATTTTCTGCCCCGAAAACAATTCAGGCCAAGAAAGATCTGCAGAACTAGCCAACATCTCGCGCACCAGCATTACACTGTCGGGAGCGAGATCGTGCACACTTTTCAGCGGATTCACCACCCAAACCTTCGGCGCAAGTTTATCGGCCTCAGTTTTCGCCCGAATGCTCAGGGTAAACTCTTGTGCTTGCTTTTCGCCGCCCGTGGTAGCAATACGCAGCGCAAGCGACTCCGACGTAAGTTCGCGCTTCAAACTAAAACCGAGCGATTTTGCCGCCGAATTGTACACCGGCCATTCGCCAATAACTTGCCCCGCGCCACCCAACACACTGCATTTCAGAGACGAATACGGCAAATTCGTCAACGAAATTACAACCGTATCTGCCACTGTAGTCTGCCACTGTACGAGTTTACCATTTGCTTGCAACACAATGTGTTTGGTACGCGCCACCCTATCGGCAGTCGGCATCCCTTCGTTACGAAAATACAGACTCAGTTTGCCATCGTTCACAAGCATATCCGTACTGTATCCCGCTGCTTTGGGCGACTTCCACTTGGCTGTTTTTTTCCAGTTTCTATAAGTGGCCACGAGTTTATACTTGGTATCGGCCTTGGTGTTATAGCGTACAAAAGCCAAACCATAGCCATTTGCAATTGTAGTCTGTACCAAGGCTTTACCCTCGTAAAGCGAAAGTACTGCAGGCACAGCTTTGTCTTGCAAATTGCGCACAGACACCCAAAAACCCGAACGAAGTCTAAGGGTCGGAAAATCGTCACTTCCCCAATTAATACGGAGTTTCTTTGCCAAACGGTCGAAGGCTTTCACCTCGCCCTTGAGGTGCGCAATTTTGGAGCGCAACAAGGTATCCGGCGCGCGGTGACGCACAAAAATAGGCAACACAGTAACCGCCCGATCCGAGAAATTCCGCATCCAAAGCGTATAGGCAATGAGCAAATAGTTGCCAGTAATCAGCGTGTCGGGCAGCGGCATTGCACCAAATTGCACCGGTGAAAACAAATCGAGCATTTGCCCCGAAATGAAATTCCCGCCACGGTCGCGCAATTCAATATAGAAATTCCGGCTCAAACTATCCGTACGTCCCAAACCACGGTTTAATAAATGGACGCGATAACGCACACTGTCGCCCACATAGTAGCAAGGTTTGTCTGTAAGCAGAACAGCTTGTTCTTGGGGGTATTTGGCACGTTGTTGCATAAAATTGCGCTGATATAATGCGCCAAGGCTATCGGTCTGGGCTTGTAGTGCGCTGATTGGAATAAACGGACTTATACAGGCGAAGATTAACAAAAGTTTTTGAAGAGCGATTTTCATGATAGATGGGTGTTTATTTTCGGCCCATAAGTTACGTAAAGCTTTTGTATTCTACCTGAAGATGTTTCCTAAAACAGATTAATAATCACTCGGAAAAATGAGGTAAAAACAATGTAGTCCTTATAGGCATTTCAGTCGTGACGTTTCAGTCGGAATAACTGCATACAAGTATTCTGAAAAGAATATTGTGCCTATAAAGTATCCAATAAAACCCAACGATCGGAAAAAAATAAAAAAAAGGATTTGGAGCTGTAGCCCAACAAAATTTGTAAGGGCTGCTACCGGCTCTTGGCTGTAGTCCTCGCAACGGGTACGAAATCACTTGGCTACCCTTATATTTCAATTTCACGACAGTACAAATGGCCACTACTGCTCATGCTGTGGGCTACTTGCCGCGATCCGGGCTAGTTCGGTCGGCAGCACCATTTGTAAGGCCGTAGGTACGCTGGGCAAGCCCTTTCAGTTGGCCGATGGCCATGTGGCGTTAACGCACGCCAAGCCTACGGCTTGTCCGAATCACAGCCACAAACCCCATATTTCAAGAGTATCTCCAACTATAGTACGTTGCTTAAACCAGACCCAAGTCTATCAAACCGCATTGTACGATCTCCGTACACTACGCGGTTGCTGAACTTGTCGAAGAATGGTGTGAGAGAGCCACTTCCTGTCCGAATTGTCTGGTCGGACGGGCTGATCGATTCGTTGCATTTATCTATCTGTTAATTAGCTAATTCACGTAAATAATTTGGACAAAAATCGAAACCATTTTCCCATGTAATACCGCCGAATTCGTCTATTTTTACTTGTTTGAAATAATCATAGTCTAATAATTTGGTCGAAATCCCAGTTGATATAAATGGGCGAATATTTATAGTCGCATTAAAATTATCAGCAAACAATACCCAAATAACATAATTATCTAATGCTTTTACTTCAATTACTGTTTCCATAATAAATCTATCTTAATGGTTCAATCTCTTTCAATTCTGATTTTTGACGTGCAAGTTCCCAGTCTTGCATTAATTCGTCTCGATGTTCATCAGCCCACTCTAGTACAAGTGCTTTGGCTCGTTTGGGTAATTCTCCTTTAAGAATTTGTAGTGTCCTAATATCTATTTCTGCTTAAAATTCACCATATTTTGCGTGAAAGTGGGGCGGATTGTGTTCATTGTAGTAAAGCGCTATAATAATTCCGTAAAACCCACTTACTTCTGGCATAATCAATTTTATTTGAATTTTGAAAAAATACAGATTGTAAATTTAATTCAAATTTTTTATTTTCGTTTTAGTACGATAACGCCACATGGCCGTAGGCCAACTGAAAGGCTTGGCCTGCGCGTACCTACGGCGTGGTTTTGGAAAGTGGGGTGCGGCCTAGCCCGGATAGTAGCGGTAGCCCACAGCAACGCGCGGAATTGCCTTTTGTACAGGAGTTGGATTGAAATACCCAGGCGGCCAAGTGATGCCGTTCCCGTTTGCGAGGACTACAAGCGGATAGCCGGCAGCAGCCCTATTTTTGAAAAGTTTTGCTCCCGCTCCAAATCATTATTGTTTTTTTTCTCGCTGTCTATCAGGATGTTTCGCGAGTATGAAAACATGCCGCTGCGTCAATTTGAATCTGCAAATGTGAATCTATTATTTTCTTACGACTTATTTCCGAAACCCCATAACCTTGCAGAATAGCGAACGGCAAACTTGGCTGTATCTGCTTATATTTGTACACAAACCAAATTGACAGAATCAGTTTCACCCAAATTTCACAGAATGAGCTGTATTACCACGCATTCAAAAATAGAAGAGATTCTTTATTGTCACCGCGAAGAATTGGGCAAAGACTTCGAGATGTACCGCAACCATGTGTATCGGGTCTTTAATTTTGCGCACCTGTTCCCACGCAAACAGACCATATTGAGCACCGAAATACTTGCCATTGCCGCCGCTTTTCACGATATAGGTATCTGGACACATCGCACATTCGATTACTTAGAGCCGTCTGTAGAGCTTGCCAAAACATATTGCATTACTGAGGGTTTTGGATCTGAAATTGCCGATATTGTTGCCACTATTATAGAACAACACCATACAATAGTGTCAGTCCCGGATACTGTATTGGCTCTCATTTTCAGACAGGCCGATCTGTGTGACCTCATGATGGGTTTGATACACGAGCCAATAAACATAAAATCGATCAAAGAACTCTGGGCCTGTTTTCCCAATCGTGGATTTCATTGGAAATTGGTGAAGTTATTCTTCAAAAATCTATTAATCTGCCCGTGGCGGCCACTACCTATGTTCAAACTCTAGGCTTGTAAAACAGAAACGCGTGCCACAAGATTTACTGGTGACACGCGTTTGTGATTTCTGTAAGCTTGGTATCTGAATGCTACAGATGCCATCCGTACAACTTATAGGTTTTCTAACTTCGGTCGGATACCAATTAAGGTAATATCGTCTCGTTGTTTCTCTGTATTTTGAAATCCATCAAGTTCATTTTCGAGATAAACTTTCTGGTTCGCCATCGTTTCGTTTGCATGTTGCTCGAGTAATTCAAGAAGTCTTTTCTTGCCAAAGCGTTTCCTTTCTTTGTTATTCTGGTCGGTAAAACCATCGGTTGAAAGGTACAGAATATCCTTCGGTTCGAGCACAAATGTCTGCGCCACAAAAGTACGCTCTGTTCTGCGCGAATTTGAATGCCCTATATAATACGGATCGGCTTGAATAATCTCGATTTTGCCCGTTTTATTAAAATAATGGTACAAGGGACTTTTTGCTCCAGAATACATCACCTCCACAAAACCTTCCGTTTTCAGATTACAGAATCGGGCGAGGCAGATGTCCATTCCATCGGTACTCTTGGTTTCGGCCTGTTTCAATACTTTCTGGATAGACAGATTCAGACGGTTGAGAATTTCGCCAGTATCAACAATATGTTTTTCAGTAACTATTTCGTTGAGTAATGTATTGGCAATCATAGACATAAATGCCCCTGGCACTCCATGCCCTGTGCAATCTACGGTGGCTAAGAATGTAAAATCACCAAGCTTGTGTTTCACCTTGGCGAACCAATAAAAATCACCCGAAACAACATCGCGCGGACGAAAGACAATAAAATTGTCGAAATATTTTTCGATTGTAGATTGATTGGGCAAAATCGCTTGTTGAATGGTGAAGCCGTAGCGAATACTGTCGTTAATTGCCTCGTTTTTGACGTTCAGCATCCGATATGCCGCAGCGTTATCGAGTGCAATTGTAATATACGATGCGAGCGAACGTAGGTTGGCTACATCTTTTTCACTATAAACATCTTCATGTATGCTATTGATAAGCAACACTCCAATAGCACGATCTTCGGCAATAAGCGGGACGTGGATCGAGGAATTGGGTGTTAACCGATCTTGCATTTCTGGGAGCATCACCAAATAGGCGCGATACGCGTCAGATAATTTATTCTGTAGCAGCACTTCTCGCCTTACAAAACACTGCACCGCAAGACTCGATTCCATATCGAGGCTTTTGGCAAAATAGGGTTTTCTTTCACCAAGTTCCACAAAATTCTTAAACTCTAAGAGTTCTTTTGTTGGGTTGTACACCCCGATACCTATAGCTGTTGTATCCATGAGCGAACTTACATACTCATAAATGAGTTCTTCAATCGCTTCGAGATTTAACGACGAAGTTATTTTTTGCCCAAAGTCACTAATTAACTGGATATTTATATTCGCTCTTTGTAGATTTTCCTGTTGTTCAAGAATTTCGGCATTTTTGGACTCTAGTTCACTATTTTTACTGAAAACTTCGTCTCTCTGTACCTGAATCTCTTCTTTCTGTTGTAATATTTCTTCAGCATGTTCTTGAAGTGTTTGGTTTGCAGAAACTAACTCGGAAGTGCGTAACTTTACTTTTTCTTCAAGTTCTGCTTTCTGTGCCTTGAGCTGTTTCACCTTGAGGCGATAATAAGATACAGAAATGAACAGAATTCCCAAAACCAGAAGCGTACGAAACCACCATGTGGCCCACCATGGCGGTAAAACCTCTATGGTGAGTTCTGTGGGGACTGCACTCCAGATACCATCGCTATTCGCAGTCTTCACTTTGAGTGTGTAGGTACCAGGGTCTAAATTTGTAAACGTAACGACTCGATTCGAAGCATCCGTAGAAACCCATTTATCGCTGAATCCTTCCAACTGATACATATACCTCGCCGCCTGCGGATTTGCATAATACAAGGCCGCAAACTCAATATTTACAATATAATCTAAATGCGTAAGGACAATTTTCTGAGTAGAATAAATCGGTTCGGTAAGCAATATATCGTTGTGATACAGCTTGCCAATTTCTACGATTTCATTATTCACAAAAAGCTTTGTGAAATAAACTTTCGGCGGATTCGTATTGTCTTTTATCTTATCCGGAAAAAATGAGTTAAAGCCCTTAGATCCGCCAAAAAACATTTCGCCCGATTTACTGCGGAACAACGCATCGCCAAATCCGTTTCCTTGCAAGCCGTCGGTCTCTTGATACTGCCTTACCACGCCCGTTTTGCTATTGTAGCGGTACAAGCCCGAACTACAACCGAACCAAATATTGCCATTTTTATCAGCAAGCACAGACTCAATCATTGCTTTTGGAATACCTGCTGCATGGATACGCATAAACGAGTCTGTCTTTTTATTGTACAGAGCAAGCCCTTCAGCCGTAGCAAACCACAAATTACCCTCATAATCCAGCGTGCAGTTATTTACACGATTTGCACTAATTGTGGTACTATCGGTTGCATTGTACTGGTAAATCTTAGAAGTGAAGCCCTGCAACGCGTGCGCCCCCTTGCCAT
>JBDKHP010000516.1:0-11030 GCA_039797645.1 Bacteroidota bacterium | reverse complement strand
GCCCATGCACCCACCTTTAGGCACATAAAAACACAAAGAAGCACCACACTTTTATTCATACGCTGAGCTAGGAGTTAATGGTTACACAAAAAAAAGGACGATCACTGATTTTTGTAAGCCTTCCGATACGATGCAAAAATCCAAACAGCAGATTTACCCTGAAACAGTCTGGATTAACGACATCGAAAAGCATCGTTATCTCAATCCGTATGCTGCGTGTACGGGGTAAATTAATTGCGCGAGTATTCTTCTCATCTGTGTAAGGCGCTTACGTGTATTTGGTTATACATGGGTTTACTAAGATAACCGATTTCGTGCCAGAAAACAGAAATTTAGCTGTGAATGCTCAAATTCGTGGGGTGAGATTCAGAAAAAGCACTTTAAATTGTGAAACTGTGTTCTTTTTTGTTCGGAAGGAATGTTCCAAATACAATTTCGCACATTCGGCATGAGAGACTTCTCGTGTGGGGTGGGGGAGTGTCGGCATACTGTAAGAGGTGTTGTTTGGGAATGTGGGGGGGAGGCAAGCCGAAGGCTTGTCGGTCGTTGTGGTTTCATGGCCGTAGGCCAAGGTAAAGTGCTTGCCCCGCGCACCTACGGCGTTACAAATGGTGCTGCCGACCGAACTAGCCCGGATAGTAGCGGTAGCCCACAGCGGTGTGATGCGGCGGCAGCAAGCTGGTGCTATTCGACTGAAATACAAAGGATTCCAGTTGATTTCGTTTCCGAACGCGAGGACTACAAGCGGATAGCCGGCAGCAGTCTTTACAAGTATTGTTGGGCTACAGCTCCTTATTATTTTTATTTTTTTTTGCTTTCGGCTTTTTGATTTTGGAACTTTGGCTTTTGTGATAGTCCGTTCGATTGGAATTTTTGATTTATTCACAAAAAAAGCTGCCCCTCGTATTGAGAAACAGCTTTAGAATTGCGAAAACGCTGAAGCGTTTAGTCGATATATTCAAATCCTGCGTACGGAATGAGTACGTCGGGCAGACGAATGCCTTTTTCTGTTTGGTAATTTTCGAGCATTGCGGCTACGATGCGTGGTAAAGCCAGTGCGCTACCATTGAGCGTATGTGCCAATTGTGTGGCCTTGCCGTCTTTACTCTTGAAACGTAGCTTGAGTCTGTTGGCTTGGTATGCCTCGAAGTTCGATACGGAACTTACTTCCAACCAACGCTCTTGGCCTGCCGACCAGACTTCAAAATCGTAGGTAAGTGCCGAAGTGAAACTCATATCGCCACCGCACAAACGGATAATGCGGTAGGGTAAGCCCAACTTTTGGATGAGGCTTTCTACGTAAGCGACCATGCCGTCTAGGGCTTGGTAGGATACATCGGGATGCGAAATTTGTACAATTTCTACTTTGTCGAACTGGTGCAAACGGTTCAGACCTTTTACGTCTTTGCCATAGGAACCGGCCTCGCGACGGAAGCAGGGTGTGTATGCGGTGTTTTTGATTGGGAAGTCGGTTTCGTCGAGAATTACGTCGCGGTACATGTTTGTAACGGGAACTTCGGCGGTTGGGATTAGGTATAAACCGTCGGAGAGTACATTGTACATCTGGCCTTCTTTGTCGGGCAGTTGCCCTGTGCCAAAGCCTGAATCTTCGTTCACCATAATCGGTGGCATTACTTCTGCGTAACCAGCTTCGCGGGCTTGGTCGAGGAAGAAGTTGATGAGCGCACGTTGCAAACGCGCACCTTTGGATTTATATACCGGAAAACCTGCCCCTGTGAGTTTTACACCCATCTCGAAGTCGATAATGTCGTATTTTTTTGCCAAATCCCAGTGAGGCAATGAGCCTGCGGGGAGTTGTGGAATTACACCACCTGTGCGAATTTCTACGTTGTCTTCAGCATGACGACCTAGGGGTACTGATTCGTGGGGGATATTGGGGATTTGTGTGAGCAAATCGTTCATTTCGCTCTCTGCCATGTGGTGTTCGCGCATGAGTTCGCGGGCAAGTTCTTTGAGTTCGGCGGTTTTTTGCTTTGCAATGTCAGCCTCCTCGGTTTTGCCTTGTTTGAGCAACATCCCAATTTCTTTTGCCAATAGTTTGCTTTCGGCAAGGTTCTGATCTAGGGAAGTTTGCGCAGCACGGCGACGTTCGTCGAGCTGTAATACTTTGTTAATGGCACTCTCGGCATTGTAATATTTTACTGCGAGTTTCTGAATAACCTCTTGGGTTTGTTCCTTTATCTGTTTGAGCGTGAGCATATAACGATGCAAAAATTAAGTTTATTTTCCGAATACTACAATTTGTACGCAAAGGTGGGTAAAAAACACGAATACATGAATACGATGACGAATGATTTTTTATCGGCACGAATGTACGAATGCTATTGGATTGATATACGAGCATCGGTGGTTCGGAAAATTGGGTTTGCTGGTTTTTCGTTGAGAGATTGGGTTTTCGCTTAGTCGCTGAACTAAATTTTATACTTTTGCGGCTGATTGTTATGATTAAACCAATTGATATGAATGTACTGGTGATTGGAGCGGGCGGAAGGGAACACGCCATTAGCTGGAAATTGATGCAAAGCCCAAAGGTAGATCGTGTGTTTGTGGCTCCGGGAAATGCGGGCACGGCTCAGATTTGCGAGAATGTGGCGCTTGCTGTCGATGATTTTGTGGGGCTGAAACGTTTTGCGTTGGAATCGGCGGTTAAGCTGATTGTGGTTGGCCCTGAGGATCCTCTGGTGAAGGGTATTCATGATGCTTTTGCTGACGATGCGAGTACGGCGCATATTCATATTATTGGCCCGCGTGCCGAGGGTGCTAAATTGGAAGGTAGCAAGGATTATGCGAAGCGTTTTATGATGCGTCATGGGATTCCGACGGCACGTTATGAGAGTTTTACTGCGGGTGAATTCGACAAGGCTTCGGCTTTTTTGGAAACTTTGCAGCCTCCGTATGTACTTAAGGCAGATGGGCTTGCGGCTGGAAAGGGTGTGCTTATTTTGGATCGTATTGATTCTGCACGCGAGGAACTGAAACAGATGTTTGCGGGTAAGTTTGGCGAGGCGAGCAATACGGTGGTGATCGAGGAGTTTTTGTCGGGCATTGAACTGTCCGTTTTTGCGCTTACCAATGGCAAAGAGTATTGTATTTTGCCCGAAGCGAAGGATTATAAACGTATCGGAGAGAAGGATACTGGCCCGAATACGGGTGGTATGGGTGCAGTTTCGCCGGTGTCGTTTGCCGATGCGGAGTTTATGAAAAAAGTGGAAGAGCGTATCGTGATTCCGACAGTGAAGGGTTTGGCCGAAGATGAGATTCCATTTCAGGGATTTTTGTTTTTTGGCTTGATTCGCGTGGATGGCGAACCGATGGTGATTGAATACAATGTGCGTATGGGCGACCCCGAAACCGAGGTGGTGATTCCGCGTATTAAGAGCGATTTGTTCGAACTGTTTTGGGATACAGCAACGGGCAATTTGGCGTCGCATAATTTGATTGTGGACGAACGGGCTGCGACGACTGTCGTTATGGTGTCTGAGGGTTACCCTGGCAATTACGAAAAAGGTTTGCCGATTACCGAATTGGATCGTGTAAATGGGAGTTATGTTTTCCATGCTGGAACGACCCACAATACTAAAAATGAAGTGGTTACAAATGGTGGCCGCGTGTTGGCCGTTACTTCTTATGGAAGTAATTTCCGGAAGGCTCTGCTGAATTCGTATCTGAATGCTGAAACGATTGAATTCAAAGGCAAGTATTTCCGCCGAGATATTGGTTTCGATTTATAATATCTGGCCACTTGCTTGTAATATAGTAAGTGGCTTTCATTACACTAAATACCTCCTTGATAATGTATAAGCTACTCAACACCAACCACCCGATGTTTTGGTTGTTGTTACCTATTTTGTTGGTCGTTTTGTGGCAGGGTAATGGTTCGCCCGATGTGGAACATGCCTCACAGGTTTTTGTGAGCCTATACAATTGGGCGTTGGCAGTGCATGTATGGTTGCCTTCTATCTTGGGTGCTGCGGCAATATTACTCACAGTTTTGTTGATTAACCAGAGCATTATCCAGTACAAATTGGTGGATAGCAAGGCCCATTTTGTGGCAATATTGTACTTGATTTTAGCCTCATCAAGTGGCACGGCGATTTCGTCACCTCTGGTTTTCGGAAATTTGTTATTCTTTTTTGCATTGAATCTGAGCTTTTCGCTTTCAACAGGCGCATCACTTTCGAGTGTATCGTTCTGGATGGGCGCAGTTGTATCGTTAGCGGGCTTGTTGTACTACCCTTTTTGGTTGTTCTTGCCAGTGATGATTTTCGGGATGTTTACAATTCAACCACCTTCGGCGCGTGCAATTTTGATTGCTCTATTAGGCTGGTCATTACCGATATTCTACTATATCGCAGCACAATATATTTTTGGTTCAGGTGAGCCACTATCAATATTTGATAATTTCCGAACTTGGATTCTTACCCCAGCCGATGCAATACCTATTCGTTTGCGCACAATGAACGTACTGTTCTTTATGGCGGTTATATTGGCCGTTGCAATTGGTATCATGGAGTTTACGGCAAATTATTATACCCTTGCGATCATTCGCCGAAAGAACTATCGTTTGGTTTTGCTCGCCGTGGGTATGATTATTCTTCTGATCGTTACCCTCCCTTCTGCATCGATTGATATGTTGGCCTGTGTGGCTACGCCACTTGCTTTTTTGGTAACACGACTGCTAGACAGGGTGAAACATCCGGTGTTAAGAGATCTTATTTTACTTGGTTTAATTGCCAATATAGTGGCGCTGAAGATGGGTTATTGAGCTTGAAATCTTGAATATTTTGAGGTTTGTCGAAAAAAAACAGGGCAACAAGAAGAATATAACATAAAAAAGAGTTTAAAAAATAGTTTTTCTATATTTGTAATGCCTGTTTCGGGCTTGTAATTTGGCTTCGGAAATGGATTGAAATAGAAAATAAGTTATACAAATCACTATAGCACAGAGATTTATGCAAATATGCGAATTTCAGGCAGCCATTGGCCAAGAGGTAAGTACACAAGGCTGGGTAATGAACAAACGCGCCAGTAAGGGTCTAGTTTTTATTGTACTCCGCGATGGCAGCGGTTTCGCACAATGTGTAGTTGACGAAACAATTGTAGGAGCAGAGGCTTTTGAAGTAGCAAAATCGGCTACACAAGAAAGTTCGATTGAACTGAGCGGTGTCGTTGTACAAGACGAAAAACAAGTCGGCGGTTTTGAACTCCAAGTGAAGGAATTAAAACTGATAACACTCTCGGAAGAGTATCCGATCACCCCCAAAGAACACGGAACAGAGTTTCTGATGAACAACCGTCATTTATGGTTGCGCTCTCGCAGACAATGGGCAATTATGCGTATTCGGAATCAGATTATTTACGCTATTCACAACTTCTTCCAGAAGGAAGGATTTGTGCAGATGGATGCTCCAATATTTACAGGGAATGCCGTGGAAGGTACTACCACACTATTTAGTACAGAATTCTACGACAAACCAGCCTACCTAACCCAATCTGGCCAACTTTATGGCGAGGCAATGGCTATGGCAATGGGCAAGATTTACACTTTTGGGCCAACGTTTCGTGCAGAAAAATCGAAGACCCGCCGTCACCTTTCGGAATTTTGGATGATTGAACCAGAAATGGCCTTCTTTGATCTGGACGACGACATGGATTTGATCGAAAAATTCCTTAAAAGTGTTGTGTCTGATGTGCTTGAAAAAGCAGCACCAGAATTAGAAATGATTGAACGTGACACAACAGCTTTGAAAATCGCTGTAGAAAAGCCATTCAAACGTCTTTTGTACGACGATGCAATTGATATTTTACAAGGGAAGGTTGAAGTTAACGGTCGGACTACAATTCAAACCTTAGAGCAAGATTTGGCCGACGTTACTACCAAAATCACCGCCCTAAAAACAGAGATTGCAGAACGAGAACTCAAACTCAACGACAATAGTTTGAAAAAAGGCGAACGCAATTTCAACCAAAACAAAATTGATACCCTCAAAAACGAATTGAAAGATTTGGAAGTAAGTGCAGGGAATATTCCTCAGTGGTTGAATTCTGCACGTACTTTTGAATATGGCAACGATTTAGGTGGTTCGGACGAAACTGTGCTTACACGTATGTTCGAAATGCCTGTAATGGTGTATAATTGGCCACACGAAGTGAAAGCTTTCTATATGAAACGCGATGTAACAGGCCGCTACGCTAAGGGCGTGGATGTACTAGCTCCCGAAGGCTATGGTGAAATTGTTGGTGGAGGCGAACGCGAAACCAATAAAGAGTGGCTCATTGAAAAGATAAATGAACACAAACTCCCAATGTCGGCATTTGAATGGTATTTGGATCTGCGCCGTTTCGGTTCTGTACCGCACTCCGGATTTGGTTTAGGGCTAGAGCGCTTGGTAGCTTGGGTTTGTAAACTGAGCCACATTCGCGAAACAATACCTTTCCCGCGTATGTATGGCCGCTTAGAGCCTTAAAAATACAAAAGTCGCTTTCCGTTGGGAAGCGACTTTTTTTTGATTTATACTTGGGTCTGAATACCAGGCTGCTAATCAGACAAACAATGCGTACAGACTCCAAAGCAAAACAAGCGGAATTGCTATGCAGAAAAAATGAACGGAATTCAATTTAAGCTTTGAGAACCAACCGTTTTTCACGTGCAGTCATTTGAGTTTTTGCATAAGAATATCTACTTTATCGGTAGCGATACTCGCTTCTAAGCCACCCACAAGTTTGAGATAGCCACCGTCAGATTTTACGTACTCTTCCACGGCACGTATATTTACGATGTACGATTTGTGGGTACGAAACATGAAAGGTACAGGCGACAAAATTTCCTCAAAATGTTTTAAGTTTCTACTCGCAAGGAGCTTCGTCTTATCACTAAGGAATAATTCGCTGTAAGCCGATTCTGCCTTAATCATCACAATATCAACAGGCCTGATAAATTTTAATGACTGGGCATTGGGTACCACAATACGTTTCTGATCCCAATCTTCAGTAGAAGCTACATTCTCTTGTAGCACTCTGAGCTGGCTCACCTGCTTTTGTTGCAACTGCCGTTCAAAACGTTCCACAGCATCGATAAGCTGCGTGTGTTGTATCGGCTTCAAAAGATAATCAATTGCCGAAAAACGGAAAGCTTGTAAGGCATATTCGTTATACGCGGTGGTAAAAATGATACTGAAATTAATTTCATCGTCGTTGAAAAAATCCATTAATTCCAAGCCACTGTGTCCTGGTAATTCAATGTCGAGAAACAATAGTTGCGGTTTCAGTTTTTTAATCGCCTTTATGCCCGTAGGTAAATCTTCGCAAAGTGCCACCACCTCAAGCTGCGGACAATATTGTTTTACAACCATTTCAAGCAATGTACGAGCTTTAGGCTCATCGTCAATAATGATACAAGTTATCATGTTTTTTATTTTTTTCGGTGAATGCCAAAGTTTAATATTCAGGGTGGAAAAATGGTATATGCATTACCACCTGTGTGCCAAGTGCCTCGCCCAAATCACTATATTTATCAATTATATTTAGGCTGAGTTTTTTATTGTGTCCTTTATTCAACAATTCGAGTCGTGTCTGATTTGCTTGTGACGAGAACGAACTATGCTGCCGTCGTTTGAGCTTATTCAGCTCCCCCGAACGCTTCCGCCCGATGCCATTGTCGTCAATCTGCACAACAATGCCAGTTTCTTTGCGAACAAACCGTAAGGAGAGCAGTCTATCGCCACGTTTGTGCAAAAGCCCGTGTTTAATTGCATTCTCTATATATGGCTGAATAAGCATCGACGGAACCCAAATTGCATCTAAAGAAATTTCGGGGTCGCACGTAATTGTATATTGGAGCTTGTCTTCAAAGCGAATTTTTTCGAGTTCGAGGTACAATCTCAATGCCCGAATCTCTTCGCTAAGTGGAATTAAATCTTTGTTCGACATTTCGAGAATGAGACGTGTTAGTTCCGAGAACTTACCCAAATAGATCGACGCATTTTCTTTGTCGTTTGTGTAAATATACGATTGAATGGTGTTGAGCGCATTGAAAAAAAAGTGAGGGTTCATTTGCGCCTTTATAGATGCCAACATACTACGTTGTAGGTCTTGCTCCAATTTGAGCTTTTCGGAATGTAAAACATTTTGTCTGTTAATCTGTTTAATCCTGTATAAAAACATTAGATAAAGAAATCCGGCAAGAACAAATATGCTAAGTAAAATAAACCAAGTTTGCAGATAAAAAGGATGCTTTATTACCAAAACCAGTACCAGTGGCATACGAGCGGGCACGCCATCTTCGTTGTAGGCCATTATTTCTATCGTGTATTTTCCCGGGGCTAATGAGTTAAAACTCAAGGTTCTAAGCCCTGCTAATAATTCTTGAGGCGATTTCCCATTGAGATTATATTCAACCCTAATTTCCTGTGGTAATGCACAAAAACTAAGAACCGAAAAATCTACTTCAATATTGTCGTTTGTTGCATCAAGTTCCATCCCCCTGGTATAATGCACTGGAAGGCCATTCACCCGAATACCACCAAAGCTAATCAGGGGTGCCGTAGAATTTTGGGTACTCAATTGTTTGTCGAAATGTAACAATCCATCCGAACAACTCACAAAAACATCGTCGCCCATTAAAGCAACATCCGTGTATTCTGTCGGCGGAAAACCATCAGAACGTAAATAGCTAAAAATTTGCCCATTAGACTGTTGTAGGCGTTGGATTTCAGTACCAACCAGCATCCAAACATTTTTGGTGTCGGCGGCAACCTTATACACAGCATTATATAAAAGCCCCTGCTCAGTGCTGTAGTTCGCTACCACTTTTTTTCGCTCAACCAGAAAAATTCCTTGGTTGTACGTGGCCACCCACAACTTAGAACCCACCAGACACATTTGTCCGGCCAAAACACTTTGCCATTTATAATTAATAAGTCCTTTGCCAGAAGGACTAAAATAGTACAGTCCTTTTATCGTAGATATATAAAGAATAGAATCCGCTTGATCATAACAAACCCACCTTGCCCTACAATTAGGTTCTAAGAGCGAGCTTGGGTGCATTGGGTTTGGCGATAAAGCCGTCAACCAAGGAATATCGTCGGCATCTGGTTTGGTACGAATAATCTCAGCACCCGACGAATGCGCCATTACGTAACAATCTTTCCCTAGCTGAACAATAGATTTTGCGCCAAAGTTATACGACACTATTTTTCCATTAGTATTTGTCTCATAAAGTTTGTCGCTTGCGATAAACACATTGCCCCGCGTATCTGTAAAAAGAGAGCCAGCTTGGTGGTTAATTGGCATTTGAGACACATACTCAAAAGAACCTCGGTCTTTGTTGAATTTTAAAATCTCGTTATCATCAGCCCCAACATACAATGCGTTTGTATTCTTATCCACCCAAAGCGAAGTCAATCCTTTTTCAGCCCTCGGAAAAATCCGCAATGCAAGTTTAGAGACTAAATAAACCCCCTTATTAATGGTAGCAAACCAATAATTTCCCTCCCGCCCCCTAAATACTCGCGAGACACTAG
The DNA here is from genome assembly GCA_039797645.1 of Bacteroidota bacterium. GTDB lineage: Bacteria > Bacteroidota > Bacteroidia > Bacteroidales > JBDKHP01 > JBDKHP01. The sequence goes on along the minus strand of JBDKHP010000516.1, from coordinate 1,488 downwards.
CTTTTGGAAAAAAAGGTTTTGGGTATTTTAGACTCATATCCAAATTAAAACAATAAGCCCCTGCACTGGTCGATATCCAAATTTCATTCGGGAAAATTTCAGCATTTTGTATAAAAAGCCCCTTGGGGAGACCAAAAGAATCACGTTTTGTCGATCCTATTTGATAAAAATATGGGTACTCATTTTTAGTAAGCCCCCAGAAACCAGACTGTAGTTTCAAAAGAAAAAAAAGTATCGGCGTACCCGCCGCCAGAGGGTTCTTTTCTATTCTTTTACCATCGAACTTCAATATATTCTTTCCTGAGAGTGCCCAAATGGTGTCATTCCCGTAAAATACAGCGGGAGTAATAGATTCTCCCAACGGGAAAGTGCTAATTAAACCATTGGGCATTTGGGGATCCAGTTCTATCAGATTCAGGGTGTCTGAATCGAAAAGGGTGAGCTTGTTGTTTGCAAATATGCCAGACCTAATAAAAAGATCAGAACCCACAATTTCGGGAATCCGTACCAGACTATCACCGCTCACAGAATAAATTCGGCCCGTAAAATCTTTACAAAATACTGCCCCATTATGTATTACGATGTTCGAAAGGGATCTGCCAAGGGGGGTATCGCTGTGGATATGCTGAATTTTGGACCCATCGTAACGGCTTAAACCTCTTTCATGAGCAATCCAGATGAAACCATTCTGATCCTGCGCAATATCGTAAACAGAATTGCTCAGTAAACCATTGCGGTTGTTAATAATACGGCACACGGGATCCTGTGCGAATATATACATATTCAAAATCGTTGTGAAAAATAAGCCACAAAACAATTTCACCATTAGCTTGTTCTTATAAATATAAAAAAAGCGCTTGGCTTTAGCGCTTTTCAAAAAATTAAAAAATAGCAAATATTCAACCCTGTTTTGCTCGTTTAATCAAATATTGGAATAAAAAAAATAAACAAAATCTAAAAAATAAAAGCACAAAAAAAGATGGAGGATTCTATTTAAAACTGATCGGTTTGGGTGATGACAAAAATAGAATCCCCCGCTCAAAAATATGTAAACTTACGTGCTCAAAAATCGAGGTTTAAAATATTATACAGGCCATAACCAGACAATTAGTAGGCTTACTGCTGCTACCAGTAGTCTTAAAGTTGTTTGAACTATTTTCTGTTTCATTGCAGTAGTTATTGATTATTTATTATCACACCTCAAAGATGCTATTAAAGTTTTTATATTATTTTGATATTTTACAAACCTCGAATACGGCTTTATTAACATCGGTGTTTGCAGCATTTATTAGGAATTGTTAACTTTAAGATTGCCATTGGTTTAATTTGTGTTATGGCCTAATTTCCAAACACATAGAAAGCCGCAAGCCCGTATTTCTATTTTGCCTATTTCTCGAAAAATGTATTAAATGATAAAATACCATCCATCAGGGGAAAACCTTACGCTAAGCCCAATCACCACATTACCCGCCTTGTAGGAATACCCAT
>JBDKHP010000515.1:0-3543 GCA_039797645.1 Bacteroidota bacterium | reverse complement strand
TCCAACACTTTCAGTTGGCCTATGGCCATGCAACGCCATAGCCCACCCATACACAAACCACCCCACCTAAACAAGTAGCTAACACCCCATATCATTGTAGGCCAACACAAATTATCCCCCCACAACACACAGTAACCTACAACAAAACCTTTATAAAGTCCAACAAAAATCAACAAAACCAGTTAATAGTTCCAAGACACAAAAACAATTCGTAACTTGGTGCTAGTTTAGCAACAATAAACCGCTCAACACGCACACAACACAAAACAAGAGCCTTCGCCCCCAAGGGAAAGCCATACTAAAATAGCATATACAAGACCCTAACAATATGAAAAGAACCGTAATACAACTGCTATACAACGCAGCCAAAAAATACCCAACCGTAGCCTACCTCAACGAAAAAGTTGAAAAAAATTGGGTAGGCAAAACATACCCTGAAGTAATAAGCTACGCGCAAAAACTAGCACTTGGCCTACAATCGTTAGGGCTAAAGTACCAAGACAAAGTAGCCCTAATCTCCGAAGGACGCACGAATTGGGTAATTGCAGAATTCGGCGCGCTTATGGCACGAACCGTCGTTGTACCACTCTCAATAAAACTCCTACCCGAAGAAATCGCTTTTCGTATAAACCACTCCAAATCGGCAGCCATATTCGTATCGTCCAACGTACTCGAAAAAGTCTGCTCCGCCTGGGAACTCTTCGACAACAAAAACATCTATCTCATCTACCTCGACACAAATACCGATTTTTTCGCAAAAATGTGCGAAAAATATAAAATACACCTCGGCAACAAATTCGTACAATACCACGAACTCATTGAAAATGCTACAGTTATACTCACCCAAAAACCTACTAAGATAGATGAAACAATAAGCCAAATTGAAGAAAACGACATCGTAACAATTTCGTACACATCTGGCACAACGGGCAACCCCAAGGGCATTATGCTATCGCATCTGAATTATTACGCCAACTCCAGCGACGCTGTAAAGCATTTCAAGTTGGCCGAAGAACAACGAACCCTATTAATTCTGCCCCTCGACCATTCCTTTGCCCATACCGTAGGCATTTACTCATCGCTCAGCGTGGGGCTAAAACTCCATTTCGTTGATTCACGCGGCAGTGCCATGGCAGCACTCAAAAACATTCCCATTAATCTGAAAGAGGTAAACCCGCACTTCATACTTACGGTTCCAGCATTAACTGGGAACTTTATGGCAAAAATGATTGAAGGCGTTGCACAAAAAGGCGGCTTTGTTGAAAAACTCTTCCACTCGGGTATCGAAGCCGGCACGATTATCAACGGCGATGGATTTCGCCGTGCAAACTTCGTTACCAAACTCAAATACTACCCCACTTACAAACTCGCCGACAAACTCATCTTCTCTAAATTGCGTCTCATTTTCGGCGACAGTCTCCAGTACTGCGTGGGCGGTGGTGCATTGTTAGACATTAAGCAGCAGCACTTTTACGCCGCCCTAGGCATTCCAATTTACCAAGGCTACGGACTGAGTGAAGCCACCCCCATTATTTCGTCGAACACGCCAAGCTGCCATAAAATGGGCACTTCGGGTACTGTACTAGAAACCCTCGTGTGTAAAATCCTTGACGACCAAGGCCGCGAAATGCCCGTAGGCAAAAAAGGCGAAATCGTAATAAAAGGCCTCAATGTAATGCAGGGGTATTTCCAAAATACCAAAGCTACCGAAGAAACTGTAAGAGGTGAATGGCTACATACGGGCGATTTGGGCTATTACGATGCCGATGGTTTTCTGGTAGTTACGGGGCGCGAAAAGGCACTACTCATTTCGCAAGATGGCGAAAAGTATTCGCCAGAGGGCATTGAAGAGGCCATTGCAAATTGCTCCCAAGTGGTGCATCAGGCAATGCTCTACAACGACCATAGCAAATATACCACCGCTGTAATTAGCTTAAACAGGGCCATGGTGACGCACCTGATAGAGAAAAACCAAATCCGTGACAGTCGGGATTTGCTAAATCTTATTAAAGATGAGCTGCATCTGTTCAAAAAATCGGTTGAGTATAAAGATCAGTTTCCCGAGAAATGGATTCCGAATGTATTTGTTGTTGTTGCGGAACCGTTTACAGAGCAAAATCTGATGATTAATTCGACGCTCAAAATGGTGCGTTATAAAATTACGGAGGCGTATCGCAAAGAAATTGATTTTCTCTACACCACTCAGGGCAACAACATTGCCAACGAACACAATATTGCGGTTCTCAATTCGATCTTCGATTTTTAGGGGAATGGTTGCGCGGGGGAGAGCTTCAGATTGGCTTAGATTTGTGGATTACTCCCGGGTTGGTGTTCCGAATTTGTTAAGTGACGATGGCAGTTGTAGAAACTTCCTGTTTCGGATGTTGGCACAACAGCCATTTTTACATGGCCGCAGGCCAACTGAAAGTGCCGGCCCTGTGCACCTACGGCATCTCAGACGGAGCAGCCGCCCCAACTAGCCCGGATCGCGGCAAGTAGCCCACAGCATGTGCGGCGGTGGCCTTTTGTACAGTGGTTCGATTGAAATACTACTGCCGCCAAGTGTTGCTGTACCCGTTGCGAGGACTACTGCTAAGAGCCGGTAGCCGCCTTTACAAATATTGTTGGGCTACAGCTCCTTATCTTTTTTATTTTCTTTTTTTTGCTTTCTGAAATTTGTATCGGCTTGTTTTATTGGCCTTTATGGTAATGACTCGCTATTTTGTTTCGAGGCGTAATACCCCGTCGTTGCCATTGGCTTCTTCGCTGGGTGGGGAGGTGGTTTGTGTGCTTTTGGTGGCGAGCTGGTTGTTTTTTTTTGTTTTAAGCGTGCAGAGTTAGAGTTTTCGGGTCGATTGCTGTGGTAAAGTACCAAGGTGCTGGCAGAAATATTTTTTTCGCAAAGCTTTTCTTTTTCGTTACTTTTGGGATTAACGGGATTTTCTCGGGTTTACATTAATTTGTGTTTTTATGAAAACTGTTTTACGCTTGCTTGTTTTTGTGTCGTTTGTGGGGCTTGTTTCGTGTACTGGAGGGGTTGACCGTGAGGCTGTTGTGGGGAAATGGAAAGTAAAATCTATGCAGCTAGATGCGCCAAATGTGCCGCAGACCTTGGCGCATAATGCAGAGGTATTGGCTTTGGCTACGGTGTATGAATTTGGAGCAGATTCGTCGGCAAGAATAGAGATTACGGCCAACGAACTTGAACCAGCTCGCAAACAGACCGGTAGCTTTGAACTGAAAAGTAGTGAGAAATTGTTGGTGATTAGCCCCAAGCAATTGGCGTTTTTCCGTGATAGTGCTTGGGTAGAAGTGGGTGGACAAATGGCTGCCGAAGCTTACAATAAAACGATTGAATTGAAGATTGAAACGATTTCGGCTTCGGAAATGGTGTTGGCCGAAAGTGGCCCGCAGTGGGTGCTTCGCTATACCCTTGAGCGGATGTGATTTGTACGAATGTATTTCAGACTTTATGTAATAAAAAAACCTCAGACACTGGTTCTGAGGTTTTTGTGGAGAATATCGGAGTCGAACCGATGACCT
>JBDKHP010000514.1:0-7152 GCA_039797645.1 Bacteroidota bacterium | reverse complement strand
TACTCCTTGTGCATAAAATATTCCTGTTGGAAGTCGTAAAATTGTATGAAGTTCTGTTGTTTTTAGTAATTCTTTTCTTACGGTTTCGCCAGCTCCACCTTCAAACAAAACATTATCGGGTAATACTACCGCTGCTTCGCCTGTTATTTTTAGTAAAGTTTTGATGTGTTGAAGAAAATTAAGCTGTTTGTTGGATGTAGAAGCCCAAAAATCCTGACGGTTGTAACTTAAATCTTGTTTTTCAAGTTTTCCCTCTTCGTTGGTGCTTGTCATGCTGCTTTTTTTGCCAAATGGCGGATTTGCCAATACATAATCGTATCGTGCGCCACTATCAGCCACCAAAGCATCTGCCGATGAAACAAGCGTTTTTCCGTCAATTTCGCCAATGTTGTGCAAAAACATATTCATTAATGCCATACGGCGCGTATTGGCTACAATCTCATTGCCGTGAAACGTGCTGTTTTTTAGAAACTCCTTTTCTTCTTTGTCCAGTTTGTTGTTGGCTATAATATAATCGTATGCCGCTAAAAAGAAACCACCTTTACCGCAAGCTGGGTCAACAATGCTTTTCTTTGGTTTTGGACGAATACAGGCAACCATAGTTTGTATTAACGAACGAGGCGTAAAATACTGCCCTGCACCACTTTTCGTATCTTCTGCGTTTTTCTCCAACAAGCCTTCGTAAATTTTTCCTTTTACATCAGCGCCCATCAAACTCCATTGCTCTTTATCAATCATATCAATGACTTTTAAGAGCAAAGAGGGATTTTGTATTTTATTCTGGCTTTTGGTGAATATCTGACCCAATATTCCCGCTTCGCTTGATAAACTACGAAGCATTTGATTGTAGAATGTTTCTAATTCCAAACCTCGTTTTTGGATAAGAGTATTCCAATCGCAAGTATCAGAATTTTCTATTTCTTCGCCTTCTGCATTTTTTAATTTCGGAAACTTCAATCCTTTGCTATATGGCGGCTGGTTTAATTCATCTGCCATTTTAAGGAAAAGCAAGTAAGTGATTTGCTCTAAATAGTCGCCATAGCCCACACCGTCATCTCGCAGTACATTGGCGTAATTCCATACTTTTGATATTATTACACTTTCTGACATATTGTTATTCTCTGATATTTTCAATTTTAAAAACTATTCACTCAGGAAGTTGAAAAACTCGTTCAACGATTTTTGCAATACTTCTTTCGGAATTAGTTCGCGCTCGTATTTGGCAATCATTGTCGGGCTTAAACTTCTGTTGAGGGCATATTTTACAATTTCTTGGTTGGTTTCTTTGCAGAGCAAAATGCCAATTGAGAGGTTTTCATTGCTTCGTTTTACATCATTGTCTAAGGCTTCGAGATAAAATTCAAGTTGCCCCATAAATGACGGCTCAAATTCAGTTGTTTTCAGTTCAATTGCTACCAGGCATTGTAAAGCTCTATGGAAAAAGAGCAAATCTATTTTAAAGATTTTATTGCCAACTTTTAGTGGATATTCCTCTCCCATGAAAAGAAAGTCTTTTCCCAATTCGGCTATAAAATCTTTCATGTTTTCGAGAATGCCTTTCTGCAAACGCTTTTCGCTGTGCTTTTGCGGAAGCCCCAAAAAGTCGAGATAAGCAACATCTTTAAACAAGTAGTTTGATTCTGGGTAAGCCGTTTGCATTCCCTGCGATTGGTTGCTGTCCTGTTTTACAACGTGTGCATAAGCATTGGTTTTTATGGCTCGTTTTAGTTCTTTGCCGTCTAATCGTTCTTTGTTGGCATATAGAATATAAAACAATCGTTCCTCGGGCAATTTGCACGACGATAGTATTTCTACATGGCTTGTCCAATTAATTAAACTCAATATTTTAGGAAAAGCTTTTGCTTCCTGAAATTGTGCAGTTTCAAATTGCACAATTTCATTCAACTGATTATCATTTGAATATAATTGTGCAGTTTCAGTCTGCACAAATTCATTATTGTTTTTTAAGGCTGATAAAAGCTGCAAAAATTGCTCAGAAGAATAGATCTCGAAAAATGAAATCATATTGTAAATATTTCGGCGGCTGTATCCTTTCAGGCTTGGGTCTTTGGTGCGTAGGTATTCCGATAGTTGCGTTACTATTTTACTACCCCATTCTGTGCTTTTTAATTTTTCGGATACGTATTGCCCAACATTCCAACTGATAAACAAACTTTCGTTGTTTACAACTTGTAAAGCTCGTGAGCGATGCAGGTGAATAATAGAGTGTACCTGCTCGAAATGCGTTTCAATGTTATGGTTCATATTGTCTGCCATATTATTTCTTCTTCTTCTCGTTTTGCTTCAATAATTCCAACAGGCTTTTTATCCACAAAAAGCACATAATCAGCCGGACCAATATCTGTTTGATATTCCCGAACTGCCACCCCTTGACCTATTGATATATCGACCTCTTTTTTTGACTGAACCACCCACCCCGCATCAATCAACATTTTGTCGATTTTATCACGAGCAATTTGTTCAGGGTTTTGATTTATATTTTTTTTCATCTTATTATCTTTTCAGACCATTGTATTTTCGTTATTCGTATCGTTGCATATCCGATATTAAGATTGGCTACAACGTAAATATTTATGTCACTCAAATATATATAAAGTGCTTTGAGTGTGATGCTTGCCAAAATTTGTTAAGTGCGGTGTATGGGAAGTGAGTGGCATCATGCTATTTTAATTGGGCGTCGTTTGTGTGTGCTTCTGGTACAAATATAGTTTTTAATCTGTGGTCTGGGGATTTACTACGGGGTTTTTTATTCTTTTGGTCGATGGGGATTTTGTGTGGTGGGGGTTCGGGCGCAGGCAAGCCGTAGGCTTGGCGTACGATAACGCCACATGGCCGTAGGCCAAAGTAAAGGGCTTGCCCAGCGCACCTACGGCGTTACAAACGGTGCTGCCGATCGGCCTAGCCCGGATAGTAGCGGTAGCCCACAGCAATGCGCGGAATTGCCTTTGGTACTGGGTTTTGATTGAAATGCTTTCGTGGCCAAGTGGTTGCGTTTCCGTTTGCGAGGACTACAAGCGGATAGCCGGCAGCCGCCGTATATAAGTAATGTTTCGTTCCCGCTCCAAATCCTTTTTTTTATTTTTTTTTATTCGATTTTTTGTTTTTTGGGGAATTTGTGTGATGGTGGGTGGGGCGTTGCTGCGATTGAATTCTGAAAATGAGATGGCTTTTTATTCGGGCGAATAAGGTACAAAAAAGGGAAGGAGCTGCTGATCTCCTTCCCGACACATCACAAGTATGAAACGGTTCAGTGAATCGTTTCGGGTTTGTTCTTTCTGTATTTTTAAAACTTAATTTCGGTATTCGGTAATGCTTTCCGTAGTTGTTTGATAACCTCGGGTAATAGCGGATTCGATTCTAAGCGGATGTACTTGAGTTGCTGCATGGTACTTAGTTCTTTGGGCAGGCTCGTGAGTTTGTTGTTTGCCAGATCTAAACTCTCTAAGCTTGTAAGCTGTACGATTTCTGCGGGCAGTTTTTTGATGTTATTGCGAGAGAGTCTGAGTTCTTTAAGCTGTGTAAGTTTCCAGATTTCATTGGGTATTGTGTCCAAATCCATGCGGGTGAGCCGTATTTCTTGTAGAGAGTCTAGTTGAGACAGGCCTGTGTAATCTGTGAAGGTGTTTTCGCTGATATTAAGCCGCTTTAGGTGTTTTAGTTTGGCTAATATTTTTGGGAAAACACTCAATTTATTTTGATTTAGATAGAGGTTTTGCAAAACTTCGATATTTGCCAATTCTTCTGACAATTCGGTGATCGGTGTGTGCGAAATCTCTAATGAGTTGAGCATTTGTAATTGGCCTATTCCTTTCGGAATTTGGCTAAATGTTTGGTTCCAAAGTATGAGTCGCGTTACAGAATCGGGTGTTAGTAGTGCTTTTTCGAGTGTTTCGTAACGTGTTGCGTTCGAGATTTCGGTGTCGCTCAATAATCTGGGAGAGGGTAGGGGTACTACGCTTGGTGGCGTAGTACTCTGTTGGTTCGTTGGGCTGCAACTTGCGAGTATTGCTGCAATGCCCCATATATATAGGGTGTAGATGCGCATCTTTTTTAACGTCATAGAAGTAGATCGTCTTATTTAATTGCGTATTTGAATCCTATTTGGTATGATCTGCCGGAATAATATCCGAGGAATGTTGCGTCTGTATTGTTGTTGCCTAAATAGGCGTTTCTCGACTGTGCATTGAGTATATTATCTACAGAAAAATCTACGCTCCAATGTTCGCCGATACCTTTGCCGATATTGAAATTGAGCATTGCACGGGGCATTTCGTACACGTACGGTGTAGAACGGCTGTTGATGAGCCACATTTTTTCGCCACTTATGTTGAAGCTTAGGTTGGCGTTGATTTTACTTGCTTCGTTGTCGAACGAAAGGTAGGTGTTGATTACGTACGGAGCTTGGCCGTTCATTGGACGGGTGCTGCGTTGTTGGTCGAGGCTTTCTTGTGCATTGAGCGCAATACTCGAATGTACGAAGGTGCAGTTTGCGCCGATAGAAAAGTCTTTGAGTTTCATAAAGCCAAGTCCTTTGCGGAATTCTGCTTCGATACCAAATAGATTCGAGGCTGTTGAGTTGAAATATACAATTTCGGGATTTTGTGATCCTGGATCTAAACGACGTTCGATAGGCGCATTGAAATACTTGTAAAAGCCACTCAATGCGAACATTTCGCCACGTTCGAAGTAATGTTCAAAACGCAAATCGAGGTTGCTGATGTTACACGATTTCAGGTTCGGATTCCCTGTGTAACGAATGGCATCGCGGTAATCGTAGAAACTTTGTGGTGCAATTTCGCGAAACACTGGGCGCGATACGGTTTGGCTGGCTGCCAAACGAAGGTTGGTGTTTTCGGTTAGACTGTATGTAAGGTTCAAAGATGGGAGTACGTTCATCTCCGTTTCGTCGTTGCCTTTCCACTCAGAAAAATTCTTTGGTATGTTGTTGGATACCGATACCATGTAATATTCTACGCGAGCACCTGCTACGACTCTGAACTTTTCGGAAACTGGAATGTCGAGCATGGCATAACCAGCCACTAAGTTAGAACTGGCTGTGTAGCTACCAATTTTGCTGTCTTTGAGGTCGAAGCTGTAATAGATACCCGTTGGGTTGTCTGTCGAAATCAAGTTAGATGGAATGTAGTTTCCTAGGTTTCCGTCTAATGAAAATTCACCGTCGTAAAAGCTTGAAGAAATACCTGCAACAGAGAATTTATATTGCTGGCCTGCACGTTGTTTGTTGGAGAATGCGGCACCGTATTTTGCTTTCGTTTTTGTGCCGAATAGGGGCAATGAGGTCTCTAAATCAACTTTGAAATCCAGATCTTTTTCGTTCATATAGCGGTAAATACGACTAGGTGCATTGATCGACTTAATTTCGAAGTTTGGAGTTGCGCCTGGGGTATAATAGTTTGTAAAGAAACGGCTATCTGGTTCGTCTTGGTTCATGTCGGTATAAGATCCCAACCAAGTAACCGAAGTTTTGCCAAGAGATTCGGAGTAATGTTTGCCATGAAGTTGAACGGTCGTAAACAAACGGCCTTGGTAGTTCAGGTTACGTTCTTGGATATTCAGTGTTTCGCTTACGTCCGTACCATCGCGAAGGCTTGTGATTTGGCTACCGCTTTGGTTGCGCAACACACGTAGGCCAATTTTGTGATTGTTCGATAGTTTAAGGTTCAGGTTCAACAAACCGTAGAGCTTTACGTTTTTGCTTCCAACACGGTCGGTTGTTACACGATCTTGTGTTAGGTCTGATGTGGCGTAAGTTCCCGACACACCATCTTCGCGGTAGTCGTAGTCTTGGCTATAACCTAAGGCCATATTGAACCCTAAAGCTTTGTCGCCACCTAAGGAAATCTGGTTGCCTACTGCTACTTTTTGGCTAAAGTCGATACCGGAAGTACTCTGTTCGGGTACCATATTGTTTTGGAACGAATTGCTGAATTTGTTCAGGTCTGTTGCGTTGAAATACGAAACAGAAACTACCGATTTGTTAAGGGTGAGTTTGTCGATATACGATTGTGCGACTGCGGGTATTGCACGTGCGCCTCCATCCATTCCCAACCAGTCGTATTTACCTGCTGGAGACGAAATGAAGTTTTTGTTGAGCGACGAAATTGGGTTGTATGAATATGAAGACGATACTTGCAAGGTGAATTGTTCTGGAAAATCGCGTGTTACCACATCGATATGTCCACCTGTAGCCTCACCAGGCATATCTGGGGTGAAGGTCTTATTTACAACGATATTTTCTATGATGTTGCTAGGGAATAAATCCATCTGCACAGAGTTCCGTTCTGGATCTAGCGCAGGAATGTCGGCATTATTAAGAGTTGTTTTTACGTAGCGGTCGCCCAATCCACGAACGAATACATATTTGCCACCTTGTACAGAAACACCAGTAACACGTTTGAGTGCCGAAGCAGCGTCGCTATCGCCCAAACGTGAGATTTGTTGTGACGAAATACCATCTACGATTTTGGCCGATTTGCGTTGCATTACCATCAATGCAGATTCTGTACGGTTGTTTGCTTTTGCAGTAACCACAACTTCTTGCAGTTGCATATTGGCGTCGCCTAAGTTTGCATTCTGAATGGTTACTTGGCCCGCTTTGATAACTACTGCCGAAATGCGCTGTGTTTCGTAAGATATAAATGAAAAGTTAATTTCGTAAGTGCCAGCTGCGAGTTCGAAGCTGTAATTTCCGTCGAAGTCGGTAATTGTACCTTGCGACGTTCCGGCCACAGTAACTGCGGCACCAATGAGGGTTTCGCCTGTTTTCTGGTCAATAATCTTTCCTCTTAAAGTACCTACCTGAGCTTGAGCCAGCGACAATGCGAAAACTGAAATAAAAAGAATAAATAACTTCTTCATTGTGAATTTTTTAAAATTGCGATGTGTCTAAAAATGTAATTTTTGAGCATAAAAAAAGACTGGCAGCTTCAGCATCGCCGCCAGTCTCTGTGATATTTTGAATGACTATTTCAAGCTAAAAGACCAACCTTTAGCCCAGTTAGAGCTTGCAGTTCCGGGTTCGAAAGCACCTTGGTAAGTTACGTTTGTAAACCAAGCACCTACAGGAGCTACACCAGCATTAGCTTTACCAGCAGCAGGAACAAATACAGC
>JBDKHP010000513.1:0-3446 GCA_039797645.1 Bacteroidota bacterium | reverse complement strand
CTCAAGGGCAAATCCGCATACAATGTCTTCATCAGGCTCGATTTTCCACTACCTACTTTGCCTATTAGGTACACAAATTCCGAACGTGCCACAACCAGATTGATTCCCGAAAGTACCTTATTCTGATCTTGAAAAACGGCAACATTTTTCAATTCTATAACCCATGAATCGTTCATACTCAAAGCTCTATTTGTTTCATAACGCCATAATTTAACGTCGAAATTTGGTCCATTAATACAACTTTTGACACACTCAGACCCGCTTCTTCAATCGCCGATTCGGCTTTATCTGCACGTGTGTGACTCAGAAGTACAAAATTTTCATCGCGTATTTGCAAAAAATCTGGAATTCTCGATGTTCCCTTGGTGCGCAAGAGAAAGTATATTTTCGGCATAATTTCTTTATATATATAGATTTACAATACTTTCAGCATTTCCTAAATACTGTGTACCAAAAATATTCAAATGATTCAACACATGGTACAATTGATAGAGTTTTATACGGCTTTCCCAATTTCGCTCCAACCCAGAAACTGACGTATATGCGTCCATAAAATAACTAGACACATTTCCAAAAAGCAACATCATCGCAAGTTCAGCCTCACGATGTCCATAATATACCGCCGGATCAATCAGAACAACACCCTTTGTTTGCGAAAACAAATAATTGCCACTCCATAAATCCCCGTGAAGCAAGGCTGGAATTGAGTTATCTTCAATCAGTTCTGGCAACCGCGACAACAATCGTTCCATACCTTTCTGTAGCCGTGCCGAGGCCAAACCCTTTTCTACAGCCAAATCAAACTGCATTTTCAACCTAAATTCACCATAAAACGATACCCACGAATTCATGTTTGCGCCTACTGCATTCAACTGACAACCTTGGCCGATAAAATTATCCTCGTAAAAGCCAAAATATGGAGCCCGCGTCGAATGTAAATCGGCCAGATTTTGGCCAAAATTGCGCCATGCTGTATCCGTAGGCCTACCAGTCGGTACAAACTCGAGAAGCAAAGCCAAGTCGTTGCTCCAAACAATACCAACAACCGCCACTGTCCCAGTCTTTCGCAATTCCTCCAAACCATTTAGTTCGGTCTCAGCACGCTCGGAATTTCGGAACAATTTAAGCACAAACGCTTCATTATTGGCCGACTCTAATAGAAACAACGAACCCGTATCCGTAGAGCTAATTTCGTGCTTCGGCCCCAGATTAAGCCCAGTCGCCTTGTGAATCTCCGCCAGATATTTATTTAGGATTAGCATTTTCGAGAAAATCCAACAACCCCTGCGTAGCCTCTTCGAGAATATCCAGAACCACTTCAAAACCCTGATGACCACCATAATATGGATCGGGTACAGAGTCGTGCCTATCACCGCTCACAAAATCTATCATCCTCCGGATTTTCGCACGTTGCGCATCACTTGTCGAAATTTCCAATAAATCCTCGAAATTATTGTCATCCATTGCCAGAATAATATCGAATTTATCTAAATCGGCCACCGTTACCTGCCTTGCTATGGACGGGAGGTTATAATTTCGCCTATGGGCATATTGCCGCATTCGGTAGTCGGCCCTTTCGCCACTATGGTATGCAGCCGTTCCCGCCGAGTCGATAAAATACTTATCGCCCAAGTTCTTGGTGTTTACCAAGTGTTGCATCACACCCTGCGCAGCTGGCGATCGACAGATATTACCCAAGCAAACAAAAAGAATATTAATTTTCGAATCCTGTTCCTCTATTGTCATAATCGATCGGTTTAATTAGAAATCAAGCTAGTTCAAATGTATCTAAAATGTAGTTTGGTTCAAAGCAACCAAGAAGCTTTCGTGCGGAATCCAAGTTATAGATCCGAAGTAAAGTCTTCCAAACTCACGACTCTTGAATAAAAACCATCTAAGGCCGCCAAAAACGAAAGTTGCACCATCCGTGCTGGTACCAACTCGCCAAACGATTGTAAATCGCGCGTAGCACAAGCATCGCCCACCAAGCTTATTGCAAAGCCCAGATCTTTGGCTGCACGGACTGTTGCATCTACGCACATGTGGGTCATCATACCACAGACAAGCAGATCATTACCACCCGCCCTTGTTAGTTTTGCGTACAATTCAGTACCTGCAAAGCTATTCGGACTATGCTTCACTACTACAGTTTCATGGTCCAGAGGTGCCACTCCAGGCCAGAATTCTACCCCAGACGTATTGGGTAAAAAGAAACTAGACCCTTCGCGATTGGCAATATGTTGCACATGGATTACAGGCCAATTCATTTCCCGAAACAAGCCCAATAATCCAGCGGCTTGTGTCCCAGCCGCCAATGCACCCACTAGCGGCATTTTGCCACCCTCAAAATAATCGTTCTGAATATCAATAAGTACCAAGGTTTTAGCCATCACGACCTCCATTTTTTTAACACATTCGACGTTTTTCCATAAAAACGTCACCAAAAATAGTATTTCAAACCCAAATTTCAGAACATAATGCATGTTAATACACAAACCCCCGACAGAAAAAAAAGAGAAGATAAAGGAGCGGCGGTTAAACACTCTTTTAGGCGGCAGTAGCTGGCTGGCCGTTTGTAGTCCTCGCTTTTTGGGCGAACCTAACGGGCTAAAGAAGTACATTGCGCTATGCATTACCAGTACTTTACCTCTCAAACGGCCATTATATGCACGGAACTTTCGGGTTGCAGTTGAGCGGCCACTGTGTTTTGGAGGTGTTTGGTGTAGAACCTTTCTCGGGTTTTAAACGCGGGCTGGGTTGCGCCACATGGCCGTAGGCCAAGGTAAAGTGCTGGCCAAATGAACCTACGGCGTGGCAGACGTAACAGCAGTACCATCTAGCCCGGATAGTAGCGGTAGCCCACAGCGGTGTGATGCGGTGTCAGCAAGCTGACGCAATTCGACTGAAATACAAGGGCTTCCAGTTGATTTCGTACCCGAACGCGAGGACTACAAGCGGATAGCCGGCAGCCGCCGCCTAAAATAGTGTAGTGTCTCCGCTCCTAATTCTTTTTTTTATTTTTTCGCGGGCATTGCTTTTTCGAGGTGCTTTTACAATTGGGTTTTTGTTGTAAATTTGTGTCAAGGCTTTGTTTTTTGGAGCTGTCTTTTTTTTGTTGTTTCTGATACAATACGGATGTTAACGGTATATCGTGCCTCGGCTGGATCGGGCAAAACGCACACGCTTACTGGGTTTTATTTGGAACTGGCTTTTCAGTATCCGCATAAATTTAAGGAAATTTTGGCGGTTACTTTTACCAATAAGGCGGCGGCTGAAATGAAGGATCGGATTGTGGCCGAGTTGTTTTCGGTGGTGAAAAATGGGGCGAAATCGGCGCATTTTGCTACGGTAAAATTGGTACAACCAAGCTGGACTGAGGCGCAGATTGTGCGTCATGCAACGTTGATTCTTAGGGAGTTGCTGCATAATTATTCGGAGTGTGCTGT
>JBDKHP010000512.1:0-6188 GCA_039797645.1 Bacteroidota bacterium | reverse complement strand
ATATTTCGTTATGGTTTTGGTTTTACTCTGTGGAGTAAGTGCTAAGGCTCAAATGTCAATTCAACTTATTGGGCACAACGACATCTTCGACGATTGTCCCTCGCAGTCCAATTTCGGCAGGGTGGTAGTGACGCAAGAGCGTAATCTTGCAGATCTTACGGATCGGTACAACCGGTTCCAGACTTCAAAAAAGGGAATCGCGGGTTGGCGTTTGCACGTATTTTTTGCTACGGGTTACGGTGCGCAACAAAATGCAGAAAATGTGAAGAAACAAATAGAATCTAAATATCCGGATTATCCGGTCTATATCGTGTACGAGCAACCGTATTTTCGGGTACGTGTGGGCGATTTCAGGATAAACGAAAAGAACAAAGCCTACGCGCTGAAAAAACTTTTAGACCAACAATTTCCGAGTTCTTGGATTGTGGCCGACCAGATTAACTTTCCCAGGCTTTAGGCCTGTTTTTTTTAGTATTAAGAAACCAGAAACGGTAAGAAGAAAGCAATGAGCGACCAGATTAAACATGAGTGCGGCATCGCCGTGGTAAGGATGCTGAAGCCTCTTGAGTATTATCAGGAGAAGTATGGCACCTGGCGATATGGATTCAACAAGCTGCATCTCCTTATGGAAAAGCAACACAATCGGGGGCAAGACGGAGCCGGAATGGCAGCCATTAAACTCGACACCGAACCCGGCGAAGCTTATATGTTTCGCGAACGAGCGAACAATTCCCAGCCGATACGCAAAATCTTCAACACTGTAAACAAGCAGTTTTCCGAAGCACAACAACACAACCCCAACGATTTTGCAGATGCTAGTTGGGCGAAGAAAAACCTTCCTTTTGCAGCAGAATTATTACTTGGCCACTTACGCTACGGAACTTTTGGCCGCAATAGCATCGATTTTGTGCACCCAGTAATGCGTATAAATAACTGGAAAACCAGAAATTTAATGCTTGCAGGAAACTTCAACCTCACGAATGTCGATGAGCTTTTTAACGCTTTGGTAGCCCTTGGGCAACACCCCAAAGAAAAATCTGATACCGTAACGATTCTCGAAAATATTGGCCACTTCCTAGATGAGGAGATTCAAGGCTTGTTCGAGATGCACAAACGCCGGGGCTATTCTAAAAAAGAGATTTCCGAATTTATTGCCCGCGATTTAGACATTGCCAGCATCCTGCGCGAATCCAGCAAAAAATGGGACGGTGGTTACGCAATTATTGGTTCTATGGGGCATGGCGATGCATTTGTGTACCGCGACCCGAACGGCATTCGCCCTGCGTATTACTTCCACAACGACGAGTTCTTTGTAGCCGCCTCTGAGCGTGCTGTAATACAAACAGCGATGAATATTACCCAAGATCAGGTGCAGAAAGTGAAGCCTGGCCACGCAGTGGTGGTGAAAGCAGACGGTCGGATCAACGAGTATCTCATTCGGACCCCTGGGCCTAAGAAATCCTGTTCTTTTGAGCGTATTTATTTCTCGCGAGGGGGCGATTATAAAATTTACCAAGAACGCAAAACTTTGGGTTTCCTCCTTCGCGACAAAATTCTGAATTCGATTGGCGACGACGTGGAACACACTGTATTTTCGTACATCCCGAATACTGCCGAAAGTGCATTCTACGGCATGGTGGATAGTGTGAGAGACCATATGATTGGAGTTCGTGCACAGCGCATACTAGATATTCCACAAGGACAACTTACCGACGATGTACTCCGTGAGATTCTGACTGTGAAAGTGCGTGTGGAAAAAGTGGCCGTAAAAGACCAAAAAATGCGTACGTTTATTACCGAAGACAAAGGCCGGGACGATTTGGTGGGCCATGTGTACGACATTACCTACGGCACATTAGTGCCAGGAGTCGATAACCTTGTGGTAATTGACGATTCAATCGTACGCGGCACAACGCTCAAACAAAGCATCATTCGCATTCTCGATCGTTTAGGCCCAAAAAAAATTATAATCGCCTCGTCTTCGCCACAAATTCGATACCCCGATTGTTACGGGATCGACATGGCGGTGATTGGCGACTTTATTGCCTTTAAAGCGGCAATCGAATTGCTCAAAGAAATGGGCCTCCAACAAGTTATTGACGATGTGTACCGCGATTGCAAGGCGCAACTCTCGCTTCCTAAAGAGCAAATCGTGAACCACGTAAAACGCATTTACGAACCATTTTCCGACGAAGAAATTTCAAAAAAAATAGCCCAGTTGGTAACATCGCCCGACGTAAATGCCGAGGTCGATGTCGTATATCAAACTATCGAAAACCTACATATTGCTTGTCCTGAAGATTTGGGCGATTGGTATTTTACGGGCAATTACCCAACACCCGGGGGAAACAAGGTTGTAAACACAGCATTTATTAATTACTACGAAAAAAAGACGGGTAGAGCTTACTAAGTCCCCAACCGTTTAAGACTTTTCGTTTTTTGTTGCCTTTCAGTAAAACCATATACTGAAAGGCAACCTCAATTAATTAGAGTCTGTTTTTTTAGTCGATCTCTGCGTTGGATCGAATTTTTTAAATGCTCATTTACAAGTAGTAAACTCCGCTTTAAAAAATCCAATCCGTCTAGACCACAACTAAAAAAACAGACTCTAATTATAGCTTGATATTTCAATCGCATCTACGATTTCAATTCCAGAAAATCCGGCTAATAATACCCCAAGAGTGAAAAATCAAAAACGGGAAAGGAGCTATAGTCAAACAATCTATACAACCTAATTGATATTTTTTCTTTTGCTACGGTATGGATTCAGTTGGCGTGTTTCTGCTAAAAACCTCGTAATTTTGTGCGCAATTTTAACGGCCTGTTCTTCTGCAATTTGTTGGAACGCGACGACGGGCAAAATCGCATTGATTCATGACAAAAAAGGTGGATTTTTTAATTATTGGCTCAGGCGTGGCTGGGCTGAGTTTTGCGCTGAAGGTTGCCGAGGTAGGTAAAGTGTGTATTGTTACGAAGAATAAACTCGAAGAAACGAACACGCATTATGCCCAAGGCGGTATCGCAGCGGTGACGTATATCCCTGATTCACATCAAAAACATATAGATGACACGCTGGAATGTGGGGCGGGTTTGTGTAACGAAGAAGTGGTGAAACTCGTGGTGAACGAGGCAGCCGATCAGATTGCAGAGCTGGTGCGTTTGGGTGCGAAATTCGATACCACCGAAGATGGCAACTACGATTTGGCCAAGGAAGGCGGCCATTCGGAACACCGAATTTTGCACCATAAGGATCAGACGGGTGCAGAAATTCAGCGTGCGTTGACATTGGCCGTGCGGAAACACCCGAACATTACGGTGTACGACTACCACTTTGCAATCGACATTCTAACCCAGCATCACCTCGGCCTGACCGTAACGCGGTATGACAAAGACATAGATTGCTACGGTGCCTATGTTCTGAATATGCGCACGAACGAAATTATCACTTTTTTGGCCCGCACTACCTTCATGGCAGCGGGGGGCATCGGCAATATTTACCAAACTACGACGAACCCCACCATTGCAACAGGCGACGGCATCGCGATGGTGTATCGCGCCAAGGGCGAGGTGGCCGATATGGAGTTTGTGCAGTTTCACCCCACGTCGCTCTACAACCCCGGCGAACGACCATCGTTCCTTATAACTGAGGCGATGCGGGGATTTGGTGCAATTTTGCGCACCAACGACGGCAAAGAATTTATGCATAAATACGACAGACGGCAGTCGCTTGCCCCACGCGATATTGTGGCACGGGCGATTGATACGGAGCTGAAAATCAGGGGCGACAACTTCGTATATCTCGATGCCACACAACTCAACCCAGAGGGGCTTCGGGCACATTTCCCGAACATTTACGACAAATGCCTCAGCCTGGGCATCGACATGAGCCGCGATTACATCCCCGTCGTACCCGCCGCGCATTACGTCTGCGGCGGCATCTTGGTAGATCTCGACGGGCAGTCGTCCATTCGTCGGTTATTCGTGGCAGGCGAATCGGCTGCCACAGGTTTGCATGGGGCTAATAGACTGGCATCCAACTCCTTGCTTGAAGCCGTAGTATTTGCCGACCGAGCCGCACGGAAGTCGATCGAGATTGCGCCGAACTGCCCCTACGTAGAAGGAATCCCCGATTGGAACGACGAAGGCACTCGACACCCCGAAGAGATGGTGCTTATAACTCAAGAGTTCAAGGAATTGCAGCAAATAATGAGCAATTATGTGGGGATCGTCCGTAGCAATTTACGCCTCAAACGCGCCATGGATCGCTTAGAAATTCTCTACCGCGAAACCGAAGAATTGTACATCAGTTCCACCCCGAGCAAAGAAATCTGCGAACTTCGCAACGCCATTAACGTGGCCTATATTATCATCAAAACCGCCAAACGCCGTCGCGAAAGTCGTGGTTTGCACTTCACGATAGATTACCCGAAACAAAACAACAAATACTAAAACGCCTCTCCACCCAATTCAGAAAAACATAAAAATGAGAGCTGCCGCCAAATACCATTTAGTGCGGCAGCTACTGGCTATATGCTTGCACAACTCCCTTTGGGGGTCGGAATAAACTGGCAGCTTTTGTGCAGCGCGCGGGAGAATCGGTTGGCTGGAATATTTTACTTTGCCGCCCCCCAAAACTGTTGACTTGCGCTACAATTTTATCTAACAAAACTGCGTCTGTTTTATAACAATCGGTATCACGGGGTGTTGTGAAATCCGACGGACTTAAATTTTTCAGCATCAAAACCCTAAAAATGGCGTTTAGAACGAAAAATTTCTTGAGCCTTTTTGCTTACTACAGGCAGAAAAGGCGGTTAAAAAACATTTAAGCCTTGAATTTTTGCTTCTTTTGCTTCAAGGAGTCCACTCTAAAAAGACCATTTTGCAAGATTTGCAATTTGCAAACTACTGATTGTCAAGCGAAAATTCTGCTTGTTTGTGCGAAAAGTGACTTTTAGAATGGATACTTCAGGGCAAAAGATGCGCAAGAAAGAACAAATTTTGTAAATCTTGTATTTTGTTTCTGTTGGTTGTGAAATAACAAGCTCATTCATAATCTAAAAGCAAGCCTTCCAGATACGGCATTGAGCTGTTGGCTCAAGTTCCACTTTATGGAATAAGAGCAGCAATCTGTGTTTGTTGGGAATACTGCAGCATTTGCAACACCGTATGTACAACTACCAGAAATTGATGCCCAGCCTTCGTATATGTAGCAAATTGCAATGGTATCTCGCGCCCGACACAGCAAGGATGAAAAACAAAGCCACAATCTAGATATCACTCATTTTACTAAGGTAGTAGGGTTGTAGTGTCTAATAAATTGACAGTTAAAGTAAAAATCGTTGAAATTTGTACTGTTTTTATAAAATTTAAAACTGAGGCATGAAATTTTTTGAAAAGGCACGTCGTTTAATCGAGTTAGATCGCTATTTAAGAGAAGAATCGACTGGTTCTTTGGGTGTATTGGGCGAAAAATTGGGCATCTCGCGTGCACAGATGTTTATACATCTCAATGCCTTGAAAGAGTTTGGATTTCCGATAGTCTGGAATTCTCAAAAACAATCTTACATTTACTCCGATCCTGATTTGGTTGAGGTTAGATTTCCTGTAATTTTCAAACATAAAATTTAGTTGGTGAAATTTGCTGAGACTTCGGTTCTTGGTAATTGAAATAGAAACTTGTCGCCTTTTTTGTTGAAAATGTGAAAAAAATATCGGTGTGAAAAATGTCAGAAATTTTCTTAAAAGGCGACTCTCGAATTTATAATTCTTCGGACTATACTCATATTACAGGTACTTACACCCCACTAGAATTATAATAAAAGCTTCACTACCAAAAAGCTGCTGTTAGGAGAAACAGGTTTTAAGCAACAGAAAGTAGTGGTGCCAATAAATTTACTGCATTGGCTTGGTAGCCTGTTGTATAGAGTTTGTTTGAAGGTGAATTTTTGTGTTGTTGGCTGCTGAAAATGGTTGTGAATCGAGTGGGTTTATAGCGTGATTTTTTAGTGTCGCCACCAACTCTGTTTTTTAGGGCGTTACCATAGCCTGTATGCATGGATGAATGGGGTAAATGGATGCCACATGGCCAAAGGCCAAAGTAAAGTATTGACCCAGCCGACCTACAGCGTCGCAGACGGAGCTGCCGTCCCAACTAGCCCGGATCGCGGCAAGTAGCCCACAGCATGTGG
>JBDKHP010000511.1:0-5254 GCA_039797645.1 Bacteroidota bacterium | reverse complement strand
TGCCAAAGAAAACAAGGAAAAAATCGTTTGTACAAAATTGAAAATGACATTCAAAAAAACAAATAGCTTATAAGGGGGAGCGTACTTCCAGAGAATTTTAAAAAATTGTACCATTCTAAATATTTAATATTTTTTAACTTTAAATTATTGTCTCATTAAAACTCAATTGCACCAAATTACAGATCTCAAAAGAATAAACCAGTTCAGTCAATGTTCAAAATCGAGCGCAAAATTAAACATTTTCGTTGGAATTACCATCAATTATTAAACCCAGAACAAGGAACAAACTTACCGATATATCACGTAATAACCTAAATGTAGAGTCCAAATCGAAAAACAATACCTTAACACAAAAGACAATTATAAGTATTTATAATCAAATATTTAAAACCAGGAAATTCGATAATTGTAACAGATAAAAGCGTTTCATAAAATACTTCAAAAAAGAAACCGATTGTCAACTTAAGTTGCCATATGCAACCAAGCCATAGATATAGTTGCGAATCCAATTCCAGATCTATTATTAACATCAGACAACGAAAAGAATCCCAGTTGTTGGTAGTGAACAGATACGATGTACTTACCCTGCGTCCGATAATCGGCGAACAAAATTCACTACTTAAGCAGACTAGCCCATTGTCCATTTCAAATTACCCAAAACAAACCCGACTAAAAAAATAAAAAGGATAAGGAGCTGTAGCCCAACAAGATCTGTAAAGGCGGCTGCCGGCTCTTGGCTGTAGTCCTCGCAACGGGTACGACATCACTTGGCAGCCCTTGCATTTCAATAAAACTACTGTTCCAAAGGCCACTCCCCCCGATGCTGTGGGCTACTTGCCGCGATCCGGGCTAGTTGGGGCGGCAGTTCCATCTGCTACGCCGTAGGTACGCTGGGCAAGTACTTTCAGTTGGCCTGCGGCCATGTGGCGCAACCAGAAGAACAGACGCTGAATGTGCGTCAGCAAATTCCCCACCGTCGGATGGGTGGCCGAAGGCCGGGGTGGGTGCTCTAAGTATCACAAATATCTAAAATTAAACACATTACAATAAGTCCGTGCAGGAAAAAATGCGCCCAAAGAAATTCGCAATTAAACAAACGGAACAGTCGTGTTCCCTTTCCGTAGGTACAGGTCGAGACCT
Organism: Bacteroidota bacterium; assembly: GCA_039797645.1. Classification (GTDB taxonomy): domain Bacteria; phylum Bacteroidota; class Bacteroidia; order Bacteroidales; family JBDKHP01; genus JBDKHP01. The sequence goes on along the minus strand of JBDKHP010000511.1, from coordinate 4,114 downwards.
GTTCCTGCCTCCCCGTTTGTAGCCTTCTTCTATCTGATGCTGATAGGCGTCTCAGAGCGTACAATCCGTATCAATCGGGGAAAAGGACAGGTCTTGTCCTGACCCTACGTGTGTTTGTGCAATTTTCCAAAACAGAATCAGCCATTTGGCCAAATGGCTGTATCGGGGTGGTGCGTTTGGGTTTCGCAATTTTATTGGGGCGTTTCCAAGCTGGGAAATTCGGGGCGCGACTTGTTGTCGCTGTCCGAATTGGGTGAATCGCGGATGCGCCACATGGCCGTAGGCCAACGGAAAGTGTTTGCCCAGCGTACCTACGGCGTTACAAATGGTGCTGCCGATCGGTCTAGCCCGGATAGTAGCGGTAGCCCACAGCTGGCGAACGGAAGTATCAGTTAATGAAAGGCTTGGATTGAAAAATAACAGTGGCCTATTGACGAGGTCCCCTCCAGCGAGGACTACAAGCGGATAGCCGGCAGCAGCCGTTCTAAATACAGTTTCGTTCCCGCTCCTTATTTTTATTTTTATTTTTATTTTTTGCTTTTGCGATCCGTCTTGGGGTATTGGCTATTGCCTTTTCTGGTATTGTAGCGGGGGAGAATAGGCGATTTATTACCGATGCGTGCTTGGAACTTTGGTGCTAATTCATGGCACAGGTCGAGATCCGCGCGGTTCATTGGAATACCGTATTACTAATTTGGTGTAGTTTCACAACCCAAACTGGGATTGTAGGGGGCTAATACAAAGTTTTGCAGCACCCTATTGGGTGTGTTTTGACGGCTTCATTTCAACAAATAGAGCTACCAAAACAAACTTATTTGGCACTTTCATAAACTCAAAACCTATTTATTTATGAGCCTAAAAATTCGTATATTTTTCTGTGGGTCAATAATTTAACACCATCGCTGTAAAACGCAAATAATATTGCGCAAAATCTGACACCGATAATAATTATTTATTAAATTGCGACCTGAAAGGAGTGCATACGTAATGTGGGGAGAAAGTACCAAACGTGGCCATAACCAACAATTCTTAGCCTCCTGGTGTTATTAGTATTTTCAATTTCTTTATTTCAATCATGAACATTTTTGTTGCAAAATTAGCGTCAGATGTTGACAGTGACAATCTACGCAGCTTATTTGAACAGTTTGGCGATGTTGCGTCTGCCAAAGTAATTTTCGATCGTGAAACAGGAAACTCTCGTGGTTTTGGCTTCGTGGAAATGTCCGACGATTCTGAGGGCAGTAGTGCCATAAAGGCACTTGACGCAAGCGATTACCAGGGACGAAAAATTGTAGTAAAAAGAGCTGAACCCCGCGACAGCTACCAATCAAACAAGAAACCACTACGTCCGCGTAGTAATTTCAACGACAGAAGCAACGACAGAAACAACAAAAGATTCTAGTTTTTAGAAGTCCTTTCAAGAGCGAAATCCTGGTGGTTTCGCTTTTTTTTGTGCTTTTATTTTGCGAGGATGCGCACCCAGCAGGTGTCTAGGCAGGCCTCCAAGAGTTCGGTGGTAGTTTTGGCCAATAGCGGATGCAAAACGTCGCCCGCAATTTCAGCCAGCGGAAGCAGCACAAAAAGCCGATCTTGCATTCGGGGATGTGGTAGAATCAGATCGGGTTTATTGAGTATAAGTGCGCCAAAGAGCAGTATGTCAATGTCGATTGTGCGTGCGTGGTAACCTTCGCTTAGGCGTGTTCTGCCCAATTGTGCCTCGATCGCCAAAACACGGTGTAGTACTTCGGAGGGGCTTATAGTTGGCTCTAATCCAACTACTTGATTTACGAAATTTTGGCTGTCGGCAAACCCCCAAGGCTCTGATTCGTACAGCGACGAACGGCGAATTATTGTGCCAATTTCCGATTCGATAAGCCTACACGCTTCGTGGATATAGGCAACCGTATTGCCTACGTTTCCGCCAAGAATTAAATACACCATAGCTTGGGTTTGTGAATATACATCTTACCTCATAATTTGGAGCGCGAAATTAGCATTTCCGAACCAATTGAAATCTGTTTTGCACAATAAAACCGAGAGTCGTTTCGGGTTTAATAAACGTTAAACGTTGCCAAACGGATAAAGTTTTGTGTACATTTGTTGTCTGATACAGGCAGCTAAACACAATAAGCTCAATACAATTTGTGGCAATTGTTCATAGGATTGGGGCTTATGTTAGTAGGTGGCTAGAGTTAGAAACACGACAAAACAAATTTACAGTTTGCACCAAAAAATTATAGCAATACACCGTATGAAAACATTCTTCACTTCACTATTGGGCACCCTTGTGGGGCTTGCAATATTTACATTTGTGGGCTTCCTGCTTGTTGTGGGTATTGTCGCAGCATTATCATCAGGTTTGGGTAGCCCCGAAAAGAAAACCGTAGAAAAACGCTCCGTCCTTTTCCTTAAATTGGATGGTAATATGGCGGACCGTGGCAAAGAACAACCCTTTCAGCTCGAGGAACTCGACGGCATTCTGCCTCCGAATGTACTTGGTGTGAACGACATACTTCGTGCGTTGGCAAGTGCGAAGGAAGACAGCAAGATAGACGGAATCATGCTTAATGTAGGCACTCCAAGCATCGGTTTGGCCTCAATGCAAGAAATACGGAATGCCCTTTCCGATTTCAAAAAAAGCGGAAAATTTGTGTATTCCTATAACAACCAGCTTTCGCAGGTCGCTTATTTTGTAAGCTCCGTGGCCGACAGTGTTTTTCTGAACCCCGAGGGTAATTTAGCCTGGCACGGTTTGGGCTACCAAGTAATGTTCTTCAAGGAAGCACTTGCAAAATTGGGTGTAGAGCCACAGATTATACGCCACGGCACGTTTAAGGCTGCTGTAGAACCATTTATGTACACCAAAATGAGTCCGGAAAACCGCAAACAATGCGAATCATTCACTTCTACAATGTGGAATTCTGTTGTGGATGCGGTATCCAAGAGTCGGAAAATAAGTCCCGAAGAACTCAACCGTATTGCCAACGAACTCGAGGTTTTCGATGCACCCACCGCACTTGCCAACAAGTTTGTGGACAAACTCCTTTACCGTGACGAGTTTATGTCGCGCCTCACAAAACTAACAGACCAAAACAAAGAAGCAGATCTTAAATTGGTAAATATTTCCGACTACGTAGGCTCTATTGAGCGCGATGCAGAAAGCCACAACGCCGACAAAATCGCTGTGATTTATGCTACGGGTGAAATATCAATGGGCACAGGCGATGATAATAAAATAGGTGCAGCAAGCCTCGGGGACGCAATCCGCGAAGTGCGCGAAGATTCCACCATCAAAGCCGTCGTACTACGCATCAACTCGCCCGGTGGCGATGCGCTTGCATCCGACATTATTTGGCGTGAACTCGAACTTACCCGTCCTGTAAAACCAATCGTAGTCTCCATGGGCGATTTGGCCGCATCGGGAGGGTATTACATCGCCTGTAATGCCAACTATATATATGCCCAGCCAGCTACCATTACTGGCTCTATTGGTGTTTTCGGCTTGTTCTTTAATGTAAACAACCTGCTCAACACCAAGCTAGGCATCACTACGGATGTTGTAAAAACGAACACCCACGCCGACGCCCTTACAATTACCCGTCCGCTTGACGAAACTGAACTAGCTGTAGCCCACCGTAGTGTTGAAAAAGTTTACAATACTTTCACCACACACGTAGCAGCGGGCCGTAAAATGCCGATCGAAAAAGTGCTCCAAATTGCCGAAGGTCGCGTATGGGCGGGTAAAGATGCCTTACAGCTCGGCCTAGTCGATTCGATTGGTGGTCTCGCACAAGCAATCGTCAAAGCACAGCAATTGGCCAAACTCACCAAGTATCGCACGGTAGATTACCCCAAGCAAAAAGATCCGATCGAAGAACTTTTCGGCGGGGCAAAAACCAAAATACAGCACAGCATACTCCAAGATAAATTGGGGGAAAGCTACCAGTACGTAAACCGAATTGAAGCACTGCAACAACTCCGAGGCATACAAGCGCGTATGCCGTTTTTTGCAGACTTTACAAAATAGAAAAATTAAAAAAGAGCTAAGAACATAATGTGCAAATGGTTAGACTAAAATTAAATTCTTTGTGAAATTTATAACTATGACTTTTGT
>JBDKHP010000510.1:0-3274 GCA_039797645.1 Bacteroidota bacterium | reverse complement strand
GATGTCATCCACCTCAGCAGTAACAAAACAAACCAACCCATAAAAACAGCCAACCGCACAAATCACAGAGAATAAAATTCGACAGAAACTACTTACTGCCAGCCAACAACGCCTTGTTGATCCTCGCAATCAGCGACGGCCCCTCGTAAATAAAACCCGTATAAACTTGCACAAGACTCGCCCCAGCATCCAATTTTTCAAGGGCATCGGTCGCGCTAAAAATACCTCCAACAGCAATAATAGGGAAGCGCCCCTCCGATTTAGTATGCAAGTACCGAATCACCTCCGTAGCACGCTTACTAAGCGGTTTACCACTCAACCCGCCCGCTCCAATTTCAGAAATTCGACCCTCCGAAGCAAGCAAATCGTTCCGACCGATTGTTGTATTCGTTGCCACAAGTCCATGAATTTTGGTCATTTCAACAATATCCACAATGTCATCCAACTGAGAATCCGTAAGATCTGGAGCTATTTTGAGCAACAAAGGTTTCGGCGATTCCTTCCGATTATTCAACTCCATTAAACGCAACAAAAGTTTGCTCAGCGGTTCTTTATCCTGCAATTCACGCAAATTTGGCGTGTTTGGCGAACTCACATTTACCACAAAATAATCCACAAAATCAAACAAGGCCTCAAAACAAATCACATAATCGTCCACAGCCAATTCATTGGGAGTCAGTTTATTCTTCCCGATATTTCCACCCACAATCACGTTGGTATTCCGCCGTTTCAATTTCTTCACCGCAAAATCCACCCCTTTGTTGTTGAAACCCATCCGATTGATAATCGCCGCATCCGGAATAAGTCTGAAAAGCCGAGGCAACGGATTTCCGGGTTGAGCCTTGGGCGTAATCGTACCAATTTCAACAAACCCAAACCCAAGCTTACCGAGCATATCGAAAGCCTCTGCATCCTTATCCAAACCAGCAGCCAAGCCCACTGGATTCGGGAAGCGAATCCCGAACACATCCCGTGCAAGTTTCGGATCTTCAACGCTGCAAAATTTACCAACGAGCCACTTACAGCCTGGAATTGCCGAGCCAAGTTTCAGCAGACCAAACGTTATCTGATGCGCGGTCTCCGCAGTAAATTGAAATAAAATTCGACGAATAAGTAGTTTGTACATAACACAGTTTTTTTGCAAAGATAAAAGCAATCTTGTATTTGAATAAAATCTTTGCCCTTTCCACTCGAACTTCACAGCTCAATAATCCCAAAACAACCATTCAAAGACAAAACACACAACCCCTACCATACCTAGCTAAAGCCCCGGAAGCAAAAAAATATTATTAGATATAAGCGTTAAGCAAAGTCTGGTCGCAAATTCTAATAAAACGATGTACTAATAGCAATTAGAAGTTATCTCCGAGCGATTGCAAAACCCACACATTCTTTTTCAAAAATCGACTCAAAAAAATAAGTTTTAAAGCTGGATACAAACGTACGAGGAGCGGGAGCCAAACTTTTCAATTAATCCAAGCATCGTATGGAATAGTGGTTCGCCTCCGCTCCAAAACCTTATTTTTGTATTCGGCATCTGTCGGCGAGTCATCTGGGGTGCAACTTAACGTCACAATCCGAGTGTTTATAGATCGGTAAATTCTTCGAGTTTGGCCTCTATAAGCCGCGATAGGAAGGGGTCTGAGCCTAGGAACTGCCGTTATGAGATATTTAGCTTGACGGTGCGGCTGTGGTCTTTGGCGTAGGGTACAGCGCCACCCGCCTCAAGTACCCCTAACCTGGGGCGAGAACGACCAACTAAATCGCGGCGCAAAGTACCTTTGTGTACCAAGATTGTGCCGCCCGTAGCCTTTACCCTGCCAGTTTTCGCCCAGCAACCTCCCGAAAAAAAAATAGTTGCTCAAAGTGTCTGGCGAACTGATTTAGTGCGACTTTCTCAACTTCGAGGCTCAGGCGGCGAATCTTTTGCAGGTCGTAGTGGCGCTTTCTCAGGAAGTTCGAGAGTTTATTCTCGCTCATTGTCTTTAGGGTTTTGTTCCTTTTCAGAGGCTTTTAGTCGTGCAATTTCAGCTTCTACCAGAGCCTCCCTATTTTTAGAAAAATCAATGCGAGCATTCTCTGAGGGCAATCCATCTTCCACACGTTTTTTCATTACGTTGCGAAAAGCAATTTTTCTGTATTCAGCGTCTTTCATTTAGTTAATGTTTTTAAATAAAGGAGTCCACTCTAAAAAGCATTCTTTTTCTTTGAAAAAAAACATTCATGAAAATAACTATCATGTATTCAAGGTGTTATACATTATAAAAATTCGTGCATTCGTGGCGAACATACTTTTTAGAGTGGACTCATAAAGGCTAAGGCGGCGAAACTTTTTCAGGTAGTGATGGATTTTTGCAAAAAAAAGGATTTTTTAATCTTGCTCATCTATCTCTATTTTTTTCGACCTTTCGCATTCTTTCTCGTTGCGCGTATATACATAATCGCCCTTCTGGCCTTCGACAACTTTTTCATGTGTACCAAATAGTATCTCTCTGGGTATCCTATCAAAGGCTTTACATTTTAAATCTCCCAGACTATAAATACACCATGTGCATATTGGTAATCTTATCATTTAATTTTGTTTTTGAATTCCATCTAACTTTTTCTTGTTTAAAACGGTGTGGGCCGCCAAAAGTTTTAACCAAACGCAGTTCAATGGTTGGTTTTTATGAAAAGCATAAAAAATTCGGCAATAGACGTCCATCGATTTTTATTTGCTGACGATGGTGATGTCTGGATCAATCTTTTACTTGCTTAAAAGGTTGTTATTCTTGGTGGTGAACAGATGTCTATATTCATGAATCAATACGTCGTACGAACTACTAAAGGCACAGTACACTTTTTGGCTTTTTAATGCAGACTCTATGTCATTTATAGCATCGAGTTTATACATATTACGATAAAGATAATCTACCCTTTGATGAAGTACGTACCCCATTTGACGCTGAATATTATAGATGAATAGTTTTGCATGAGTCCAATTAGCCCGCAAGGTGGGTCGTCTCAAAACAGAGGATGGTGAGTTGCATTTGGTAGAATTTAAAATTGAAACGGCCTCAGGTGAACACAAAACCATGGGCGGAGTCTTTAAAAAGCCGACCATAAAAGTACTGTCGGCAATTCCGAAAGCGGCTGAGGATGATAAAATAAAATCTGTTTGGGTGAAGTACAACGGGACAAAGGTTTTGAAGATTCGGAAATTGAAGAATAGGAGGAGGTGAAAATGCGGCGGCTGAGGAAGCCTCGAAACTCTTTAAGTGCGAGACTGCTCAGG
>JBDKHP010000509.1:0-3271 GCA_039797645.1 Bacteroidota bacterium | reverse complement strand
GTGCAATAGCCGAACTTAGCCCCACATACATTAGAAATACGATGACAAAATACTTTTTAACCATCTCAAAAAAAATTAAATTGTAGAAATTATTAAATAAAAAAAAGAAAAAAAGAAAAATTATTAGGAGCTGTAGCCTAACAGAATTTGTAAGGGCTGCTGCCGGCTATCCGCTTGTAGTCCTCGCTTTTTGGGCGAAATCAACTGGCCGCTTTTATACACCGCGCCACGATATCAGCTAGTTGAAACCGCTTCAATCGCCACCCCAAAAAGCTGTGGGCTACCGCTACTATCCGGGCTAGTTCGGTCGGCAGCTCCGTTTGTAAGGCCGTAAGTAGGCGGGGCTAACCAATTACTTGGCCTTTGGCCATGTGGCATTTCTGCGTATTGCGCACTGTAAAATGATTACAGATAACCGTATTTATTTGCCCTCATTCGGTGGTGTCACTTCAATAATGAACCTATCAGCTTGGCTCAGAGTGTCGTTACACGGCGCACTTGCTGTGGCGATGTTGCAGTAGATTGTGTCCGTACCCACCTCTGTGGCCAGAAACCAAAAAGCATAAGTTGCATTGCACCCTACACACCCGTCTTCAGAATTCTCGACCAAAACGTTGTCGATGTATTGTGTGTGCCTTAAGGCACTAGCATTGAGGAGGCAATACCGACAACATGAATTTGTGGCGTAGTATATACGTACTGTGTCGCCAATAGAGGCTCGCAACACTGCTGGATTTTCGTATGTTTTGTATTGCTTCTGTCGAGATGTGCACATAATATTACTCAGTAACGCGCATGAAACCAGTAAATACAGTAATAGCCCCGACGATATGAACCGCCTCTTCCTATAAAAATGTGAATATACTTTCATTGACAATTTCTCCGTTGTGATTGTTCTTATCGTCTTATTACTGAAAACTTTATACTTCGTTGGGTCGCGCTTTCGGTTGTACTTTTTCTTCTGTACTGATTGCTAATTTAACAATTATACGGTGAACTTTTGGGCTACTGTGTTAAAACTTAGGGGTTAAGTTGTTTCGGTTTGGGGTGTGGGCTGTACATATTGGGCAAAGGGAACAGTTCCATACGATTGTGTTCTAGATTGTTTCCCACATAAGATATGTAGAATGAGACGCAGTTGTACGCGCCACATGGCCGTAGGCCAACTGATTGGTTTGCCCAACGCCCCTACGGCGTAATAGATGGTGCTGCCGACCGAACTAGCCCGGATCGCGGCAAGTAGCCCACAGCACGTGTGGCGTGTCCGTTCGAGCTGCTGTATAATTGAAAAACTACGGTGGCCAACTGAAACCGTTCCCGTTGCGAGGACTACAGCCAAGAGCCGGTAGCCGCCTTTACAAATATTGTTGGGCTACAGCTCCTTATAATTATTTTTATTTTTCCCTTTTTTAGGCGTTATGGATGGTCATTCGGCAGCGTTTGCAATCGAATTCGAGTCGGAATTTGCCGTTGGGGCCTTCTATGAATAATGGGCCTTTGATTGCGTGCTCTTTGCCGTGGTGTACGGGGCAGGTTTTCATCTCGAATTTGAGGCAGTAACGGGTGGTCATTACGGCGGCGTCTTTGGGGTTTTTCTGCAATTCGTAGGCTTTTTCGATGGATTCGACGCCGCGTTTTTCGTAGAATTGTTGGGCTAGTTTGTTGGCGACGTTGCCTTGGTAATTGATTGTGGTACTGGGGTATGCGGTGTGTGCGGCTTCCAATACGCGGGTGCTGGCTTGGTACGAGGTTTCGCGCTCGTGGGTGAGTTGCTCGATTGCCTTTCGGCGTAGTTCGTTGAGAACTGAAATGGGTACGAAATAGATTTCGTTGCTGAGTATGTGTACGTGGGTTATTTCAAAATCGGTATCGCCAGATTTTTTTAATTGATTTGTGATATTTTCTGATATTTTTTCTGGTTTTTCGGCTTTATTTTTTTCGTGTTCTACGGAATATGTTTGGGTGTAGTTGTCTTCGTCGGTTATGGTGATTCCGAATCCGTTGTCGGTGTTGTAAAAGCTTATTTCTGCGCGTATTTTTCGGCATCCTTCGCTGCGTTCGGTTATTTTTTCGAACTGGTGGTCGTAGTTGCGATAGACGGTTGCGCCGATTTTTAGTTCGCTGGGGGTTTGACACCAGATTCGGTTTTGCTCTACTTTGTTGGCGCGGAATCCTACTGTCTGCATATCTGGTGCTATGATGCAAAGTCCGTCGCCATTTGTAAGTGACTCTGACAAAGCAACTTCAATACTGTCTTTAAAAATCCGGGTGACTTTTCCGACGGGTTTTCCGGTGGATTTTGGGGTGTCGAAATTGGCCATGGTGCCTTGTCGGCCATCGAGGAAATAGACTCCAGCGTTGCGGTTGAAGGAGCGTTCGAGGTCTGGCTCGAATTTGGGACGTACGATGCCCGATGATGCTTTTGTGCCGTAGCCTTGTGCGATGGCTTTGTCGATTTCTTTGCGGTAGGACGCTACGGTGTTTTTGACGTAGGTTTGGTCTTTGAGTCGGCCTTCGATTTTGAAGGATTGTACGCCGGCTTGTGCCAAATCGGATATGCGGGATGATAAATTGAGGTCGTTGAGCGAGAGTACGTGCTTGTTTTGCAGGATGTTTTGCCCCTCGGCGTTGCTTACGTTGTAGGGCAAACGGCAGGCTTGGGCGCAATCGCCTCGGTTGGCGCTTCGGCCACCGATGGATTGGCTCATGTAGCACTGTCCGCTGAGGCTTACACAGAGTGCGCCGTGTACGAAGTATTCTATTTCGGCTGAGATTTCGCTTCGGATTTTGGCTACTTGTTCGAGGCTTAATTCGCGGGCCAAGACGATGCGGCTGAAGCCAATTTGGTCGAGAAATCGGATGCGTTCGGGTTCGTAGTTGTGGGTTTGGGTGCTGGCGTGTAGTTCGATTGGGGGTAGATCCATTTCGAGTAGCGCCATGTCTTGTATTATGAGGGCATCGACACCTGCGTGATGCAATTGATATATAAGCTTTTGTGCGGATTCCAACTCGTGGTCGTAGAGTATGGTATTAAGGGCTACGAAGACTTTGGAACGGTAGAAGTGTGCGTATTTGGCGAGTTTTTCGATGTCGGATACGGTGTTGCCTGCTCCTTTTCGTGCGCCAAATTCGGATGCTCCGATATATACTGCGTCGGCTCCGTGGTCTATTGCTGCTATGCCTGTTTGCAGGTCGCGAGCTGGTGCTAATAGTTCGAGAAAGTTGTCTTGCTTCATACTACAAAACTAGGAAATATTTGGGTAATGAAATG
>JBDKHP010000508.1:0-3518 GCA_039797645.1 Bacteroidota bacterium | reverse complement strand
ACTTATCGGTATTGGGTAAGTTTTTTTTCTCTGGAATCATGAGCTTTTGCATACGAGCCGCCAAATGCAAATCTACCATAAAAGCCTCTTGCTTAGACTGTTCTTTGGCCAAGCGTTTATTCTCTATGGCCACCAAAATAACATTGGTTACGGTCTGTATAAATTGCAAGTGTTTGATACTAAAACTCATACCGGGATGTTCCGCCGAATCGCCAATCAACAGATATGCCAAGGCATTGTCTTTGTGGAAAATTGGGATAATCATATCGAATTGCGAGAGATATGCGTTTTTTTCGTAGTTTGTAGTCGAAATCGTTTTGAACAAAAATAAATCTTGCTCCACACTAATTTTATCGAAAAGCGTTTCGCCGATACCCGAAGCCAGCAAAGGCTGCCAGCTTTGTTCGCAACTATACAACAACACATTCGGGATGTTTAACTCGTTGTGCAACAAGCCTGCATACTGTTTGAGCAGCAAACTTACAGAATCGTTGTTATTGATACTCTGAGTTACCGACAAAAGTATATCGAGTTTGAAATTGCAAAACTTGAGTTTATCCATCACCATAGCTGCCATATCTATCAATAATTTAAAGCATAATTTCAAAAAAAGACAAGCGGATTCGAAAATGCACAGGTCAATCTCAGTCAAAAATAGTGAATAAAAGTAACCGATTTGCCTGTCGGAGAAAAATACCTAAAATTCAAGCCTCCAGCAATGCGCAAATTGCTAATAAACAGCCATTTGCAAAATTCAACATTTTATAATACACCCAGCGCATATCTAGTAAGAAGCCGATGCTGCGTGTAGAAACAAAAAAAGTTGTCCGTACGAACAACTTTTTTTATAAAACTACAAAGATTTAAGCCTTCACGCGTTCCACGTATTTTTTCTCTGCCGTATCAACCTTAATACGGTCGCCAATTTCTACAAACAACGGAACTTTCACAGTAGCCCCTGTTTCCACGGTAGCAGCTTTCAGCGCAGTGGACGAAGCGGTATCCCCACGCAAACCAGGCTCGGTATAAGTAACTTCCATAATTACAAACGGAGGCAACTCAACGTATAGAGGGGTTTCTGTATCAGCATGATACACAATCTCTACCAACTGGCCCTCTTTAAACAAATCGAAATTATCAATCTTAGTTTCCTCAATTACAACTTGCTCAAAAGTTTCGTTGTGCATAAAGTAGTAACCCTCTTCGGCTTTGTAAAGAAACTGATGCGGACGACGTTCGATACGCGCAGTATTTACCTTTACCCCCGAGTTAAACGTATTATCAAGAACTTTTCCAGTAGTAACACTCTTAAGTTTGGTACGAACAAAAGCAGGCCCTTTGCCTGGTTTCACGTGCATAAACGAAACAATCATGAACAAATCGTTGTTAAACTCAATGCACATTCCGTTCTTAAAATCTGAAGTTGATGCCATTATTCCTTTTTTTTTGACAATGAATTTGCTTGCAAAGCTAATACTTGCCCCCCGAACGACAAAAAAAATGCAATCCCTATCGCCCTAATTTATACCCAAATAGTATATTTTTGCCATCCAAACCGAAAATCAAAGTACCAAATGGGAATTATAGAGATAGAACAAATGGAATTCTACGCCTACCACGGCTGTTTTGCCGAGGAGCGAATTGTGGGGAATAAATTCAGAGTCGATCTGCGCCTCGAAGCCGATTGTCGCCTAGCAGCACAAACCGACGCTATAACCGACGCCGTAAACTACCAAACCGCCTACGACGTAGTAAAGGCCGAAATAGCCATCCCATCGCACCTACTCGAGCATATATGCCAACGCATACTCGACAGCCTCTACGCCCAACTCCCCAGCATACAAAAAGCCACCGTAAGGGTATATAAAATGAACCCGCCAATGGGGGGCGAAATGCGGAGCGTAAGCGTATCAATGACGCGCTAAGCGAACCCAAAGAAAAAGAAAATAATAATTAGGAGCTGAGGCTCAACACTATTTTAGGCGGCGGCTGCCGGCTCTTGGCTGTAGTCCTCGCAACGGGTACGGCATCAGTTGGCCGCCGCTGTTTTCCAAACTGATGGCAGCACCAAAGGCCACTCCGCGCGTGCTGTGGGCTACTTGCCGCGATCCGGGCTAGTTGGGGCGGCTGCACCGTCTGCAACGCCAATTCAGCACCCCAAACACTCCCGAGTGGCTTCGCCAACAACGCGGGGCATCCTACGAACGGAAAAAGCACAAAAAAGACAGCCCCCAACGGAAGCTGTCTTTTTTTACATTCCTGCCATTGGCAAATACTTAACTTATTTCCAACGCGACCCAAGTACAATTTCTTTCACCAAATCACCCACGGTAACGGTAGCCTTGTTGTCGCAAGAGCCATCGCCAAAATCGAGAGTCGCAGTATGGTTGGCAGTAGTAATTACTTTAGTGCCACTTACCGCATATTTACAAGCCGCGCTTCTACGTATGGGCTTGGTAATAAGCATTGAATATTCTACTTGGTTGTAATTCATACCACTGGCAGTTCCGGTAACTTCCCAAACGTCGTCGGTCGCAACCAAGGGAGTAATCAACCCCTCTACCAGCGTACGCGTTTTGTCTTCGTCGAAAGTAATCACAACGCCGTCGGTAAGCGTAACGCGGCCACCATCTACCACCACATGTTGTGCCAGATTCAAGCCATTGAGTGTTGTCGTAAGGGTTCGTTTGCCTTCAATAAGATTCCCGTCGAGGTAAAAGTTTTCAAATTCAATGGTTTTTACGAACCCCGTTGTGAGGCGTGTACCGGTAAGGTTAATAATTACTTTGCCTTTGCGGATGTGGCCACGTGGGCTTGTGCAACCTTCAGTACCATAGTCAATTACCAGTGTTTTACTGTCGCCATCTTTTGTTTTTGTAACCGTGGCACAGTCCTGAAATTTCACACTGTTGCCTTTTTTGGAAAAATCGACAACCTCAGCTTCATCAGAATCAGAGGTAGCTTCGTCGAACGAAATGTTTACAATCTCATCGTCGGCAGCTGTTACCACTGCGCCAAGAGCAGTGTCGTTGGCGTTGTCGGCTTCTTTGGTACAAGAATTTAGTGCGGCCAACAGGAAGAGCGAAAGCCCTAATACTGAAACTACTTTGTGCATTTTCATTGTGTAATGTTGTGTTTGGTTTGAATTGTTTGTAAGACTGTTCTGAGGGCCAAAAGTTTAAAAAAAGCTTCTTTTTTTTGTTTCTTTTTTTTGCAACTGCTTGTTGTTTTGATTTGTGACGTTGAAAAAAGCCTCTTTCTAGGGTGCTTTTTGGGGATTTGGGCAGCAGGTGGGCTCAGATAGCGTGTTGTGTAACTGTTTCTGAAGCTATAATTTTTCGGGTTGGGCTACTCTTTTTCTTCAAAGTGGGCGTGGAGGCAAGCCGAAGGCTTGTCGGGCGTTGTGGCTCCATGGCCGCAGGCCAAAGTAAAGTTTCGGCCCAATGCACCTACGGCGTTGCAGATGGAGCTGCCGCCCCAACTAGCCCGGATCGCGACAAGTAGCCCACAGCGACGAA
>JBDKHP010000507.1:0-8345 GCA_039797645.1 Bacteroidota bacterium | reverse complement strand
CTGCTAAGAGCCGGTAGCCGCCTTTACAAATATTGTTGGGCTACAGCTCCTTATTATTATTTATATTTTTTATCATTTTATAGGCTATGGTTTAGTATCCGAGCCACATCATTCCGCCGCCAACGATGGCACCTATGGCAAAGTTGGCTATTTTTACCCATACGAAACTTCGTTTGGATTCGGCCAGCAGTGGTAGGGTGGAGTGTCCGTCTTGTACGATTGAATTGGCTAATAGGACGCTCATGGGGAGTAGGCCTTGGGCAAATAGACTGATGAAAATGATATGGGGGCCAGATTCAGGAATAAGCCCTATGAGTAGTGCTAGGAGTAGTATGAGTCCGGGGTTTGCTTTTACCCAATGGTTTATGTCTAGGAAATGATCCATGAGGTGTATGAAAAGGAAGGCTCCGAATGTCCAGAGGAATATTTTAGGGAAGTGTTTTTTGATGGTATGTGCCCAAAGGTGTTCGTCGATGAAATGGTTTGGGGCGGTGGCGATGATGAAGAGATAAATGCCGATGAGTATGGCAAAGAAGTATTTTTCCCAGTGGGATCCAGCTGCCTCGGCTTCGTGGTGGTGTCCGAAGATGACTAATGCGAGGAAGGCGAAGCCTACTAGGAGAAAGCTCGCGCGTAGGAGGCTGATGTTTTTGAGCTGTGGCAAAATGCTGCGTTTCTCAAAACAAATGCATTGTGGTTCGTTGGCGTGGAATTGTTTGTGTATGGATTGGGCTTCGAGCATGGTTTTGCGGCCAAGCCAGAGGGAGAGTATTAGCCCTGACACGATGGCTATAATAATAAGGTATAGGTGAATTTGGAGCGCTTGGCCGGGTATCATGGAGAACATTACGAAGGCTTCGTCGCCAGAGGCGGCTACCATGGCAGCTACTAGGGCAGGGAATTGTATTACGCGGTGGGTGTAAAGCGTTACCACGGCAAAACCCCCGAGGCATCCGGGTGTTACGCCCAAAAAAGCGGCTAGTAGTACTTGAAGCCACGAACTACGCTCGAAGGTTTTTGCCCATTGCCCGCGCGATTGTATGGTGAGGTATTCTACGATGAGCATCATGGCCATTACAAATCCGGTTATTTGTATGGCTTGTATAAGGGTATCTATCCAAATTTCCATTGAGTTTGTTTTTTAAATTATTTTGGAGGTTTTGGCTGTATTGTGCACGTCCTCGCAATTGCGGCTGCAAACTTGCTGAAAATTCTGCGGCTTTGTGCATTGTTCCGAACTAAATTGATACTTTTAGCAAATGAATTGCCAACTTGGCGTTATGTTGATTTTCAGATTGCAATCTCGGGCAAATATCAACCGTAAACATTCTCTTTTTGGGTAATAAATTACAGATGGCTTTATGTGAACAAAACTTCGGCTCTAAGATCCTTATATTGAACCCAATACAATATTGATACATAACAAGAGAATTGAGTATGGAACTAAAATGAGGAAAAATGCTTTCATATTGCAAGCAACAACTCCAAATAACTTACATTTTAACACGCATTAACAAGCCTGAAAAATTATTTAACAAAAAACACCCCCAAAAATTTGATCAATTCAAAGCTAAAATATACTTTTGCTATCAGGAAATAAGAATATTCACCCCCATAACAACAAAATTATGTCACAATTTAGGTTCAGAGCGTTAGAAGAATTGTTATCACGCAAACCAGTTGAGGTGATTATGCCCTCAAATAAGCCATCGGATTTCTATGGCATAAACGTGTTCGACAAAGTAAAAATGAAAAAGTATTTGTCGGAGGATGCTTACGCACACGTAGCAGATGCTATTGAAACAGGTAACAAAATCGACCGCAAAGTAGCCGATCAGGTTGCAGCTGGAATGAAAGCATGGGCAACAGAGCGTGGCGCATCGCATTACACACACTGGTTTCAGCCACTTACAGACGGTACAGCAGAAAAACATGATTCATTTTTCTCAATCGACTCAAAAGGTAACGGTTTCGAAAGCTTCAACGGCGACTTATTGACACAACAAGAGCCAGACGCATCGAGCTTCCCGAACGGTGGTCTTCGTAACACATTCGAAGCTCGCGGTTATACAGCTTGGGATCCTTCGTCTCCAGCATTTATCGTAGGCAGCACACTTTGTATCCCTACTATCTTTGTAGCATATACTGGCGAAGCTCTCGACTTCAAAACTCCACTTCTTAAAGCACTTAGTGCTGTTGACAAAGCGGCTGTTGATGTATGCCATTACTTCGACAAAAACGTAAGAAAAGTACAAGCCAACCTTGGTTGGGAACAAGAATATTTTTTGGTTGACGACGCGCTTTATATGGCACGCCCAGACTTGTTGCTTACTGACCGTACCCTTATGGGCCACGCTTCGGCAAAAGACCAACAATTGTCAGACCACTACTTCGGTTCAATCCCTACTCGCGTAGAGGCATTCATGACCGAACTAGAAATGGAATGCTGGAAATTAGGCATCCCGCTAAAAACACGTCACAACGAAGTAGCACCCAACCAATTTGAGTGCGCACCAATCTTCGAGGAGTGTAACTTGGCAGTAGATCACAACATTTTGCTGATGGACGTTATGCGTAAAGTAGGTCGTCGTCACAAATTCCGCGTGTTGTTGCACGAGAAACCATTCAAACGCATCAACGGTTCGGGTAAACACAACAACTGGTCGCTATCTACCGACACAGGCGTTAACTTGCTCAAACCAGGCAAAAACCCAAAAGCAAACTTGCAATTCCTAACTTTCTTGGTGAACACCGTGAAAACAGTATTCGACAACCAAGATCTGCTCCGCGCAAGTATCTTCTCGGCAGCCAACGCACACCGCTTAGGCGCACACGAGGCACCACCATCAATCATGTCGGTATTCTTGGGCACGCAGCTCACTTCAATGCTCGACGAAATTGAAATGTCGGTACCAGATCGCAAAATGACACCAGACGAAAAAACAGAATTGAAGCTGAATATCGGCAAAATTCCTGAAATTCTTTTGGACAACACAGACCGTAACCGTACATCGCCATTCGCATTCACAGGAAACCGTTTTGAGTTCCGTGCTGTAGGTTCATCGGCCAACTGCGCCATGCCTATGACAGCTCTAAACAGCGCCCTTGCAAAACAACTTCGCGAATTCAAAATCGAAGTAGATGCAAAAATCGAAGCAGGCATCAAAAAAGACGAAGCAATTCTTCAAGTACTCCGCGAATACATCATTTACTCGAAAAATGTACGTTTCGACGGTAACGGTTATGGTGAAGAGTGGGTTGTAGAAGCCGAAAAACGCGGTTTGAGTAATATCCGTAAAGCAACAGTAGCCTTCCAAGCAACAATGGAAGAAAAATACATCAAACTTTACGAAGACCTCGAAGTACTAACTCGCGGCGAAATTGCAGCACGTTACGAAATTCTACAAGAAAAATACACAAAGAAAATTCAAATTGAAGCCCGTATTTTAGGCGATCTAGCTCTAAATCACATCGTTCCCACAGCATTACGTTACCAAAGCGTATTGGTAGAAAACGTTAAAAACCTCAAAGACATTTTCGGCGACGACGAATACACAGAAATGGCAGCAGGTCGCATCGACACCATTCGCCAAATTTCAGCTTATGTAAACGAAATTCGTTCTAAAGTTGACGAAATGGTAGAAGTTCGCAAAGTAGCCAACAAAATCGAAGACATCGCCGAACAAGCGATTGCATACGAAAACACCGTATTCCCATACTTGGATGCGATTCGTACCCCAATCGACCACCTCGAGCGCATCGTTGACGACGAATTCTGGCCATTGCCAAAATACCGCGAAATGTTGTTCTCTCACTAAGAGGCCATAAATCTCAATACAAAGAGGCCATACCTTCGGGGGTGGCCTCTTTTTCCTTTCTACCACTCCCCTACCCTGCCAAAAAATCAAAAAACAAAACCACTGAGAATCGAATATTCAGGTCTATTCCACAGCCCCACTATAAATATCCAATTCTCACAAGCTTAAACGCAGCACAAAAAGCCATCCCGAACCGATAAAAAAAATTAAAATAAAGATAAGGAGCGGGAACGGAACAAAATTTGGAACGGCGGCTACCGGCTCTTAGCAGTAGTCCTCGCGGGGACGGTGTCAGTTGGCCACTTTCGTATTTCAAACGAACCCCTGCACGAATGGAGACTACTGCTCGGCTGTGGGCTACTTGCTGCGATCCGGGCTAGTTGTAACGGCAGCACCATCTGTAATGCCAGAAGTACGCGGGGCAAAATAAATACTTAGCCAGAGGCTATGTTACACCCTACTTCCCAAACAAAAAAAACGCCGTGCATCTCCCGACACACAGCGTTTCTCAGAATTGAAACCAAGTTCAAAAATCCTATTTTTTATCCTCCACAATATCTAATCTCAATTCACGCAACTGTGCCGAACTCACCAAGGAAGGCGCATCGATCATCACATCACGGCCAGCATTGTTCTTAGGGAAAGCAATCACCTCACGAATCGAATCCGTCTTGGTAAACAAAGTCACCCAACGGTCGAAACCAAAAGCAGCCCCACCATGCGGCGGCGCACCATATTTAAAAGCATCCATCAGGAAACCAAACTGTGCCCGCGCCTCCTCGGGCGTAAAGCCCAAGTGCTTGAACATAAGTGCTTGCAAATCAGTATCATGAATCCGAATTGAACCGCCGCCAATCTCGCTACCATTAATCACAAAATCGTAAGCCTTGGCACGCACAGCACCCGGATTCGTCTCCATCAGCTCCAAATCCTCAGGCTTGGGCGCCGTAAACGGATGGTGCATAGCATGGTAACGACCAGATTCTGGGTCGAATTCCAACAACGGGAAATCTACCACCCAAAGTGGCGCAAACTTATTTTTGTCGCGCAAACCCAAATCGGCAGCCACTTGCAAACGAAGTTCGCCCATGGCCTTACGAATCCCATCCGTATCACCAGAAAGCACCAACAGCAAATCGCCAGGTTTAGCCTCAGCCTTATCAGCCCAAAGTTTCAAGTCATCCGCACTGTAAAACTTATCGACCGAAGATTTGAGACTACCGTCGGCAGCATACTTCACATACACCAAACCCTTAGCACCCACCTGCGGACGTTTCACCCACTCCGTAAGAGCATCCAATTGCTTGCGGGTAAACTCCGCGCAAGCCGGAACAGCAATCGTAAGCACAAGCTCCGCATCGTCGAACACTTTGAAACCCTTGTCTTTACACAAATCGTTCAATTCAACAAATGGCATTCCGAAACGCAAATCGGGCTTATCAGAACCATACAAACGCATTGCGTCAGCATACGTCATACGCTGAAAGTCACCCTCGAACTCCACGTTCATCACCTTACTAAAAAGATGTTTCGCCATCCCTTCGAAGGTTCGCATAATATCATCCTCATCCACAAACGACATTTCACAATCAATCTGTGTAAACTCGGGCTGTCTGTCCGCACGAAAATCCTCATCCCGGAAACACTTCACAATCTGGTAATACTTATCGAAACCGCCCACCATCAGCAATTGCTTAAAAGTCTGTGGCGATTGTGGCAAAGCATAAAACTGCCCGCCATGCAAACGCGAAGGCACAATAAAATCTCGTGCCCCCTCAGGTGTCGATTTTATAAGAACAGGGGTTTCAACCTCCAGAAAACCAGCATTATCCAAATAATTACGCAACTCCCGCGCCATACGCGCCCGAAGTTCCAAGGCAGAAAAAACAGGCTTGCGACGCAAATCCAGATAACGGTAACGCATCCGAAGTTCCTCGCCACCATCAGTCTCGTCCTCAATCGTAAACGGCGGCACCTCAGATTTACTCAATACCTTCAGACTCTCGACAATAATTTCGATCTGACCCGTAGGAATTTTATTGTTTTTATTCTCTCTCTCTACAACTTTACCCGAAATCTGAATTACAAATTCGCGTCCCAATTTGCGAGCAGCCACACAAAGTTCAGCATTGGTTTCCATGTTGAAAGCCAATTGTGTAATGCCATATCTGTCGCGCAAATCCACAAAAGTCATTCCGCCCAAATCGCGCGACTTCTGTACCCAGCCGCTAAGGCTCACCACTTCCCCCTGATGCTGGGGGCGGAGTTCGCCGCAAGTATGTGTCCTATACATTGATAGAAATATTCGTTAATTTTTGAAGCCCTAAAAGTACGAAAAGACTAGGTGATTGGAAACAAAGTTTTACACTAAATGAGCGGGTAATTATCTTGTTCATTTCATCCATTTAATAACGTAATGAATTCGTATTGAGTAAGATTACTCTACTTCAAAACAGAAGGCTCTATTTATTACTAAAAAAACTGATTGTAATGGTAATCCAAAAACTCTCTGAAAGAAAAAAATTATTGGGTAATTTTATTTTCTTGCTCTCGAACTTCAATAAAAGCATCGCGAGTCCAGTATTTAGATTTTGCCATATTTAATTTTTCTATTCTCAATAAATCATAAGATTTCCTATCGAGTTTAGCCCATCAAACCTCAATCCACCTCTTCGTAATCTACATATTCTCCATCTTTAGACTTGTTTATAGACGCATCAGATGGTTTCTTTATTGTAACGCTACCCTCAGGTTTTCGTGGTGGTGAGGCAGGTGGTGCGAATCCTTGCGAATGGCGCATGGCTTGGCGCATCTGACTTATCAGGCGGCGAATTGGTTCAGGTACAATTATATTGTATAAAAGCTTGAGTAAGTAGTAAATGAGTAGAAGTACTACCAAAAATTTGACAAATGCCATGGTTCAAATCCTGTTTAAAGAAAGTTCTATATTAAAACGGAAGGTTTGTTGCAAATTTAGTCAATTTGAAAAATATTTGATGTTTCGCGTGCAAAGTCCATATAAATTTAACGTTTGACAACAATCCAAACGATTGTATAATTTTTGTTTACCGAACGATGTTTTTGAAAAAAATGGTGTTTAATAAAGTACAATTATTAACTTTGCGCTGATTTCGTGTGGATTGACTGCTACACAATAGAAATAATAAGAGTCCAAAATTTCAAACACATACAGCAATGATGCAGATTGAGAAACTACCCCGATTTATTGGTTGCGAGGAATACGAAGAATATTTTTTCCAATGCGAAGCCACAGACCAAGCCGGTCATTATGTTTTCAAAGGCGAAACGCCTAATGGGGGCAAATCCTTACTCTTCATTTTCATGAAAGATGGCCAAAAAGTAAGTATTGAAGAGGCAAAATTTGTAGAAATACAAGAGCTTAGCCCGTCTGGCGCCTTGGTACATATTGAACATGGCAAGGCTGATGTGTATTCGAACTGGACAAACCCAAATTTGTAATCACAATTTCATTATAAGTAATAATAACAAGGAAATTTGAGGCTGAGGGGCCAAAAAAATATTTTAAAAATGGATAATACGTACGACATAACAATAGTTGGCGCTGGGCCAGTAGGATTATTTGCATCGTTCTACGCTGGGATGCGCGGAATGAAGGCGCTTGTAGTAGAAAGCCGTGAAGAGGCAGGTGGCGCACTCACAGCTATTTACCCAGAGAAATATATTTATGACATGGTAGGTTTTCCAAAAATTTTGGCGAGAGACCTTATCAATAACCTAGAAGCGCAAAGTTCGCATTTCAATAACGAAACGCGTTACAATACAACTATTACCAACATTGTACGCAAAGAAGAAAAACTTTTCGAATTACATACTGCTGATGGTGAGACAATTCTCTCGCGCACCGTTGTAATTACCACGGGTATGGGTTCATTCCAGCCTCGTCAATTGCCAGCGGCTAAGGAAAAAGGCGAAATCTATGAGAAACAAGTAAATAGTGGAATTCGCTATGCCATTAGAGGCAAAGAGAATTACTACGGGCAAGAAGTTGTAATTGTAGGTGGGGGAAACTCTGCTTTAGACTGGGCACACGATTTTGATGGAAATTCGAAAGCTGTAACCCTTGTACACCGCGAAAAAGACTGGCAAGCTCACGAAGAGAGTATTACCACACTCCCCGAAACTGGCATTAAAGTATATCAGCCTTGGACTGTAAAAGAAATTGTGGGTGCAGAAAAACTTGAAAAAGTGATTCTCGAACACATGGATACACACGAAGAGGTTGAAGTAAAATGCGACCTACTCATTGTAGCCATTGGTTATTTGCCAAGCAAAACAAAATTTGCAGGCCTGAACTTACAATACAAAACAGGTGCAGTGATTGTAGAACCATCGAGCCTGATGAGCGCTGAAGAGCCTGGTATTTTTGCAGCTGGCGACGCTTCTACTTTCGATGGTAAACTTAAACTTATCTGTGTGGGTTCAGCCGAAGCAGCGATTGCTGTGAACCACGCTTTGAAATTTGTAGATGAGAAGGCAAGTTTGAAA
>JBDKHP010000506.1:0-4113 GCA_039797645.1 Bacteroidota bacterium | reverse complement strand
GAAAGCCGCCCATACTACAACGGCTCAGATTATTTCGAGCTACGCACCTCGGGAGTCTATATGATTCGGATTACAGGCCCCGACATTTTATATTCGGGTAAGTTTTTCGTAAAGTTTTAAGTTAAGCAAATCGCACATCGTTTCGGTTGTGCGATTTGCAAACGCTTTGCCTATTTAGAGTCTGTTTTTTTAGTTGAGATCAAGGCGGATTGGGTTTTTTAAAGCGGAGTTTACTACTTGTAAATGAGCATTTTAAAAATTCGATCCAACGCTGA
This sequence comes from Bacteroidota bacterium, assembly GCA_039797645.1. Classification (GTDB taxonomy): domain Bacteria; phylum Bacteroidota; class Bacteroidia; order Bacteroidales; family JBDKHP01; genus JBDKHP01. Next base: position 3,838 of record JBDKHP010000506.1, on the reverse strand, counting down.
GATCGACTAAAAAAACAGACTCTATTTACTTGCGACATTTTATTTGCCCCCCACAAACCAAGGGCGATTTATAAAATGTCGCAACCCCTATCCCATTCGTTGTGCGCTGGCTACAACCCAAGAACAATAAAATCCGACAAAGTACTTTGACGAAAACACCCCGAAATCAATCCCGAAAAACAAAAAAAAAGGATAAAGATAAGGAGCGGTCGCTAAACTTTTCAAATATAAGGCAGCTGCCGGCTATCCGCTTGTAGTCCTCGCAAACGGGAACGACACTACTTGGGTGCTTGGGTATTTCAATCCGATTCCTGTACAAAAGGCTATTGCGTCACCTTGCTGTGGGCTACCGCTACTATCCGGGCTAGACCGTGCCCCACTTTCCAAACCCAGGCCATAAATTCGCTGGGCAAGCTTGTCAGTTGGCCTTTGGCCATGTGGCCCGGCCGGCAAGCCTACGGCTTGCCTAGAAGCCACGATTTTCACCACAAAACTCGGTGTATTAACCAGACCTTCAGCGCACCACAGTGTAAGACACGGTTCATTCCAATAAAACTTCGTATTCGCGGCATCAACGAACTACGGATTTCGAAAATGTGTAACAGCCTAAATTTACAGGAAGTGGTATCAGGGGACGGAAGATTGCCGAAAAAAGCCACATGGCCATCGGCCAAAATAAAGTGCTTACCCCGCCATACTACGGCGTTGGAAACGGTGCTGCCGCCCCAACTAGCCCGGATCGCGGCAAGTAGCCCACAGCATGTGACGCGGCGGCCTTTGGTACTGGATTGAAACTGAAAAACAAGTGTGCCCAACTGACTCGGTTCCCGTTGCGAGGACTACTGCTAAGAGCCGGTAGCCGCCGTTACAAGTATTGTTTGGCTACAGCTCCTTATCTTTATTTTTTTTTTGAATCGGACGAATTATGGTTTCAAAAGACCGTTGTCGTTTTCGAGGAAGTTGTCGAGTATATCGCGCAGTGTGGCGACTTCTTCGGCTTTGGTATCGTCTTTAATTTGTGTGTACGCGTAGTGTAGATTTTGGAGTAAACGCCTTACGATAACCGGATTGGTGCAGGCTAAGTAATACTCTTCGCGAAATGTGAGCCGCTGCTGGCGGGTGAAAAACTCAATTTCTTTTGCGCTCAGTACGGCCCCTTTGTTATACGGATTGATGTAAAAAAGTACGTTCTCGATGGCAAAGTCTTGGGGTTTGCTTTCGTCTTGGTACATGAGTATGAAGTTTTTGGGTAGGTTTACGCCGTATAATGGCAGGCCGAGACTTCGGCCAACTATCAGATAGATAAGGGCTAAGGAGATTGGATTGCCTCGCCGGTTGTCGAGTACGTAGTTGATGTATGAGTTTTGGGGTGCGTAAAAGTTATTGCTGTTCTGGGTAAAGCCGTGCTTTTCGAAAAATACGTGGTTCATGATTTTTATTTTTTCGAGCGGGGTGGCTTCCTTATAGAGTTCTGATTGAATTTGTTGGGTGAGTGCGTCGATTTGGCCCTGTATTTCGTTGATATTGAGCTCGGGGAATGCGTATTGTGCCACTAGAATTAGTCCTTCGAGTATCTGGTGTTCTTGTTTGGCGAGCCAAACATGGAGCGATCTTTTGAGGGATTCGAAATTGATGGTGTGTACTATTTCTTCTATATCGTGCTGAAAGTTTTCGCTTGGAGAGTGTTCCCACGCGGTTTCGAGGGCTGGGATTACTGTTTTTCCGTGCTCGATAATTACTTTTCTGACAACGGATTGGATATTCGGATCGGGATCCTGAAGGAGGGTTATGAGGGCTTGTATTTCGCTTTGTGTAGGCATGTTGGTGTAGCGTTTTGCTTTTGTTGTTTTATTTTACAAAAATAAGAATCGTTTTTTTAAGATTTAATCTATTCGAGCAAGGAAAATTATTAAACCTTTGTCATATTGTGTTAGGGCTACTGGTAAAGTTTTGCGATTGAAGCCAAATAGCTTATATACAGCTATTTACTGAAATTTATAACGAATTACATTTGGCCTGATTGGCAATACGACTCGTTTTTTTTGTGTGGAGTTTTGGCTCTTTTGCCTTAATTTACACGTCGTAACTTCTGGTTTGTAGGGGGTTGTGTAGCTTTGTTGTATTGTGGAATGATTTTTGGAATCGAATAATTGGCGTTGAAATTAGACAGACAATTGCCGATTTAAGCAGAACAGATTTTATAGGCAAAAGCAAAAAAGAAATTATTATGAAAACGTTAGAAATAAAACAAACCTCGAACACCCCTTGGGTATTGCTGGACAAAACGCAGAATAAATTCAGATTTCAGGGTAAGTCATTCCCCGAAAATACAGCCGATTTTTATGAGCCCGTAATTGCTTGGCTTGACGGTTATAGCAAAGAGCCTAATAAAAAAACAGTGATTGAGATGCAATTTGATTATTTCAACACTTCGTCGGCAAAGATGATACTGGAGGTTTTCAAGAAGATTAAGGATGTGAAAGAAGCTGGCAGCGATGTGCTGGTGCGTTGGAAATACTTGAGTATGGACGAGGAAATGCAAGAAGTTGGGGAAGAGTATGAATTCATGGTAGATATACCTTTTGAATATGTAGAAATTGAAGACGACTTTGAGTCTTGATATTACAGGCGCAATTTGTGAACTTCCGTAACCTAGTGGTTTCGGAAGTTTTTTATGGCTTGTGGGGTAGAAATACTTTGACAATCGTGCCCTCGGGTTGGTTCTTTTGGATTTGAATTGAGCCTCCGTGGCGTTCTGCCATTTGTTTGGAAATTATGAATCCAAGTCCGGAGCCTTTTTCGTTGGAGGTGCCGTTGGTGCTTATGTTGTTTGTGCTAAGGAGTAGGTTTTCGGCCATCTCTTCGCTAATTCCAACGCCTTCGTCGCGAACTTGTATTTCAAACCCGTCGGGGAGTTTTACAACTCGAAGTTCTACCCGCTGTTTGTTGTTCGAGAATTTTATGGCATTACCTACTAGGTTCCGAAGGATGCAGTTCAGCATGTCGGTATCTGCGTAGATTTTGGTTTGCGGGGGGATTTGCCAGGCTAATTCTATTTGTTTGCTTGAGGCTGAAAGGTTGAGTAAATTAAAAATATCGGTGGTTATTTGTGTAATATCTATTTCGGTGGGATTAAAGGAGAGGTTGTTGCTTTGTAAGCGCGACCACTGTAATAGATTCTCGAGTAGCCGATAGGTATTGCTGCTTACGTCCCGAATTTGGCCAAGTAATTCGTGTAATCTATCGGGTGGAAACCCCTCAAACTGATCGTACATCAGCTCAGTAAGGGCACTAATTGTACTCACAGGGCCACGCAAATCGTGCGATATGATAGAAAAAAAACGATCTTTTGTTTCATTTAGCAACCGTAGTTCTTCTTGTTGCGAGAGTAATTGGGCTTCGTGGTTTTTAATCCATGTAATATTCTTGAAATTTAATATTTTGCCAATAAAAATGGCTCCATCGTAGAGATTTTTGACATCTAAAATATAGTGTTCGTCGTACAAAACAACTTGTAAACTGTAGATTTTTGCTCTTTTTAGATGCTGGTTAATGTCTTTGAATTGTTCTTGTGTACTAAAATAGCCCAATCCCAAATTTTTCATTTCTTTCAGTTCTGCTTTTGGGAATACTTCTTGGGTACAAGCATTGTAGTCGATTAATCTATTTTGGGCATCGAACACGAGTACAGGGTCGTTTAATTCAGCGAATATACGCTCATAGGCTAGGGGTTTAATCACAAATACTCTGTATTTGAATATTCCCCAGAAGTAGTAAATTCCGGATATGGCGATAAGGATAGGGCTGTAGTCTATATTCAGCGGGCTCTTGCCTAGCA
>JBDKHP010000505.1:0-3313 GCA_039797645.1 Bacteroidota bacterium | reverse complement strand
CCCAATGAACTTGCAATCCAAATTATATTTGTATTGGCTTCGAATACAAAATCGTTGACTACAATATCAGTAGAATGCTCAAAACTCAACTCGAGGCTCAAGTTTTCGAAGACTTCTTTTTTGGGGTTGAAACGGAATAAATAACTTGAATCGCCGAAAGCCCCCACAAAAATATTGCCTTTGTTATTGGCCTTTACCACAATAGGCCGGGAGCTGAGTCCATTCTCTATTCCGTATGTCTTCACAATACCCAATGCAGAGATAGACAAGAGTCGTTTGTTTTCATCCTGACAAGCCCATAGGGTGTTCGTTGCATCGGAGTAGAGATAAAATACGGCCCTCCCCTGATTCTTAAAATCCCATTTATTGGTAACATGCCCTTGTTGTAATTCCTCAATCGAGCCGTTGGCTGTAGCCAAGAATAAGCTGTTGCCTACAGGCAAGGCTTGTAAAATCAGTTCGTTGTGTGCCTTGGCCACAATTTCTGTGTGGTAAGCGTCTTCCTGTATAGTGGCTTTTACCACAAGATTTCCGTCGTTGAAATATACAGAACCGTCTGCTGCGCCATACACACTCTGAATATAGGATTGCGTAATCTGCGAAAATGGAGCATCAAATACTTTTTCTTGCAACAATGAAATACCGTTGTCGCCACATACCCAAATTCCGCCAGTTTTTGATTCATGAATCCTGCTCACTGAATTGAATGGGTATTCCGTGATTTTCGTGAGTTTAAAGTTTCGAGACGAGAGTTCGTACAATCCCTTTAGCCACGTTCCAATATAAATGCGCCCAGAGGCCGTACGGTGCAATTCAGAAGCATCTAAATCTGCAATGATACTGTCGGTTGCGGTATAATTCTTCTTCAGCGAAAGCACTCTTATTTTACCATCTGCACATACCAATATTTTGCCTGGTGACAACCCCAAACACGATTGAACTTTCGGTATTTGGGTGTTTATAATCCAAGGGTTTAATAGCTTAGTTACCGTATCTACCGAGAAAATCTTACCTGTTTGCGAGATGGTGAGTATTCCATAGAGGGCATCGTCAACCACAGATGCAGCATGTTGCCAATCGTAACTGTATGAGGTATAAGGAAATTTATACCTTTCTACTTTTTTCCCGATAATCTTGTACACCGAGGTTTGGTCGCCGCACCATACATTGTTCTTTTTATCGACAGAAAACTGTTTCGGAAACCACATCAGCGTGTCTTTTGAATCTATCTCTGTTTGTGCGATTACTTCAAAGCGTACGTTGTCGGGCGAACAATGTAATTCCATAATACCTTTGTCGGAACTCGAGTATAAACGACCGTCGGGTAAACAAACCAAATCCTTACAATACGGACTAATCAATTCATTACGAAATAATTGAAACTTAAAGCCATTGAAACGTATCAGCCCTTCATCCGAGGCCACCCAGATGAAGCCTAAAGCGTCTTGTGAAATTGATTTATCGAGCTCGCTTTGCAAGCCATCCTCACGGTTGTAACTTGATACCCTGAAGCCTTGTGCTAAACTTATGTGGATACAAAATATGAAGATACTTAGGCTAATAATTAATTTCATATATCTTGTTGATTATCAATTTACTCAAAAATACTATAAATTTTGCATTCTTTCATATCTTCCTTTGCCAAAAAAACAAGCTTTAAGTCGCATTGATTCTTGTTGTTTATGCCCTATCAAACGAGAATCCAATTACCAATACGTCGTCAACCTGCGGAAACTTGCCCGCCCAAGCCCAAAATGTATGCGACACAATATCTTTTTGTTCTTCTGCACTTAAATAATTCAGGTTTCCAATCATACTCCGAAATCGGGACATTAAAAACCGCTTTTGCAACATCCCTCCAAACTGATCAGGGTATCCGTCGGTAAACATATAGAACCAAGTACCTGGTTTTACAAAAAACTCGTGTTGGGCAAATGGTTTCTCTTTTCTGAAAATTCCAATAGGGTTTAAGTTGCCCGGGTAATCCAATAAATCGTCGCCACTTCTGCACATAAGTGTGTGTCGTGCTCCTGCAAATTGCATCATTCGGGTAGATTTATCGTACACGCACAAGGCCATTTCCATACCGTCGTTAGATGAGCTGGCACTATCCGTTTGTCGTAGCGATTCTTTTACAGACCGTCTCATAAATTCCAAAATTTCAGATGCCGATGGAAGCGGGGTGTGGTTGCTCACATCGTTGAGAATGCCCATACCCAACATACTCATGAGTGCACCCGGTACACCATGGCCTGTACAGTCTCCGGCGACCACAATTACTTTGTTGCCGAGTTCTTTTGCCCAATAAAAGTCGCCACTCACCACATTTTTAGGTAAATAGAATACGAAATTCTGTGGTAAAATTTTATCTAAATGCTGTTGCGGCGGCAAAATAGCTTTTTGTATAAAGCTCGCATAGTTTATTCCATCAATAATTTGCTGATTAATTACTTCTATTTCAGCATTTTTATCAATAAGTGCCTTTTCGTATTTTTTCCTTTCCGAAATATCAAAACGAATGGCCATATACTGAAAAGCATTACCTTTTGCATCGAAAAATGGGACAATTGTAGCATCTACCCAATATAAGTCGCCATTTTTTTTCCGATTACACACCTCTCCACGCCAAGTAGTTGTTTTTATAGTACTCCACATTTCGACATAAAAATCCTGCGCATGTACTCCAGATTTTATAATTCTGTGATTCTCACCGATAAGTTCCGAGGCACTATATCCAGTAATTTCGCAAAATTTTTCGTTCACATAAAAAATATACCCTTCACCGTCTGTCATGCTTACAATTGCAGAGCTGTTTAGTGCAGTTGTTTGCGATTCCAAGTGGTTGTTTATGGTTTGCAGGGTAGCCAATACCATTTCAAGTTCTTTTTTTGAATCAAGGAGTTTGCGCTGCGAAACCAGTAGCTTGTCATTTGCAAGAGAAATTTCTGAAGTCCGTTCGGCTACAATACTCTCCAAACTTTCTTTTTCCCTACGTAATTTCCAAATATTAATGCGGACAATAATCACCACGGTAATACTCAAGAGAACGATCACAGTAAACCAAACCTCTGCGCGTTTGTACCATTTTTCGTGCACGGTAAAATCAAATAGTAGCGGTTTGCTCCAACTATAGTTACCATCTTGTCTGGCGCGTATAGCCAAGCGGTATTTGCCAAGTGGCAAATTAGACACGAACAATTCGTTGGGTCTGGTTACAGTATGCCACGCACTGTCTCTTCCCAAGAACTGATACTCGTACTCTACCGTTTTTGTAGGGTAGGTAGGAGCAACGAACTGAAAATTGAACAAAGAA
>JBDKHP010000504.1:0-3808 GCA_039797645.1 Bacteroidota bacterium | reverse complement strand
AGTCTCACGCCAGCGTCTGATTCTCCCATGGGCCTGCCAAAACTTGCGGAGGGGGCGTAGAATGGCCTTCGGCCCTCCTTAAAACAGCTGCAAACTTCCTCCAAAGCCATATTAGTGTCCTATTTTGACACCCTGCGAGAGCCTGCAAGCTACGCTACTATTGCATTTTCAACTATTTAGTGGAATAAAGTGGGGTAAAGTGGGGTAAAATGGATATTAATTTATAATTTTGTTTTCCAAATAAAGTGTATAATCGGATGACCACATTCATAGGCGAATATACCGCAAAACTCGACGACAAAGGCCGTCTCGCGTTCCCGGCAGCTCTCAAAAAACAGAGCCGTTCCGAGGAACCAGATCGCTATGTACTCAAACGAGACATCTACGAGAAATGCTTGGTACTTTACCCTATTGAAGAATGGCACCGTCAGACGGAGTTAATTCGTTCGAAAATAAATCCTTACAATCAGGCTCATGCTCGATTCCTGAGAGGTTTCTTTCGGGGTACAGCTGAAATAACACTCGATGCACAAAACCGAATGATTCTCCCGAAGCTTCTGGCTGACAAGGTGGAAATTGAGCGGGAAATATATATGGCAGGTATCGACGGCAAAATTGAAATTTGGGCTAAACACCTTTACGAACAGTTAGACGACGATATGGAAGATTTCGCACAGCTTGCTGGCGAGATATTAGGTAACCAACAATTGTAAATTCACATGACCGAGTATCATGCGCCCGCTTTACTTGCAGAAAGTATCGAAGGCTTACACATCCGCCCCGATGGAATTTATATCGACGCCACATTTGGCGGCGGCGGACATTCGCGTGCCATACTTGAACATTTGGACGAAGGTCACCTCTTTGGTTTCGATCAGGACACCGACGCAATGGCCAACATCCCCGACGATTCTCGGTTTACATTTGTCCATTCTAATTTTAAGTACATCCGCAACTTCATGCGTTACCACGAAATTGATAAAGTGGATGGGATTCTTGCCGACTTGGGTGTTTCATCGCACCATCTCGACGATGCTTCTCGTGGGTTTGCATTTCGTTTGGGTGGCGATTTGGATATGCGTATGAATAAATCGGGTCGTCTTACTGCCGCGCATATTGTAAATACCTACGACGAAAACAAGCTTCGTACAATTCTCAAAACTTATGGCGAAATCGACAACGCAAATACCATCGCAAAGCTTATTGTGAGCCATCGCAGCGAATCGGCCATAGAAACTATCGAACAACTTAAACAAGTAATCGCAGGTTGCGTCCCGAAGAAATTTGAACATAAATACCTCGCAAAATTGTTTCAAGCCCTTCGGATGGAAGTGAATCAGGAAATGGATGTGTTGGCAACTTTTCTGCAAAAAGCTACTGAACTTCTAGCCCCTGGTGGTCGCTTGGTTATATTGACCTACCATTCGCTCGAAGATAGAATGGTAAAGCAGTTTGTGAAAAATGGGCCCAATAATACTCAGGCACAAACCGATGTTTATGGAAATTCAAATACACCGTTAATTGCAATAAATAAAAAAGTAATCATTGCTTCTGATGAGGAAGTGAAACTGAATAACCGCGCACGTAGCGCAAAATTACGTATTGCCGAAAAAAGGTAAAGTCAAATGGAAAAAGAAGGTAATAGAATAAAGGAACTTATTGATGGTAGTTTACTCACAAAAAAAATTGTGGTAGAGCATCTTCCGTATATCTTTTTCTTAATAGTCTTAGCATTTGTGTATATCGCAAATCGGTACCATGCAGAGCATATTGCTATGGAAACGGCCAGACTTCAGAAAGAAATTCGGGATCTGAGAGCTGAATCCATTACAATTGTGTCGGAGTATATGTACCTCACCAAGCAGGCCGAGATACAAGACCTCTCCGACAAAAAGAATTTAGGATTGGAAAAGAGTGAATTTCCACCTGTGAAAATATACATCAAGAAAAAAGAAGACTGAGTTAAGCAATGCTGAAGAACCAAATCATATCACGTTTTGTTACTGTCTATTTGTTCGTAGGAGCAATAGGAGTACTTATTGTGCTGAAAACACTCTACCTCCAAGTTATTGAGCATAAGAAATGGTCTGAGAAAGCACAGTTACAAACAATTCGCGATATGATTATTGAGCCACAACGTGGCGATATTTATTCTGATGAACATAGGTTACTTGCAACCAGCTTGCCGTTCTACGAAATTCGGATGGATATGCGTAGTAATGGGCTTAAGGAAGAAATTTTTACGCAAAAGATAGACTCCCTTGCCGATGCACTTTCCGATTTGTTTGCAGACCGCACCAAATTCCAATATCTAAAAGAATTAAAAGAAGCTTATACTGCTGGTAATAGATACTATCTGATACAAAAGGGCGTAAACTTCACGCAGTTAAAGAAAATGAAAACCTTTCCGATATTCAATCGGGGGCGGAACAAAGGTGGTTTTATTGTGATTCAAGAAAACCAACGGAATAAGCCGTTCAAGAGTTTGGCAGCGCGTACGATTGGTAGGCTTCGAAATAAAGGTGAAAATCACAACGTAATAGGACTTGAAGGAGCATTCGACCAAGAACTTAGGGGAAGGGAAGGCGTTCGGCTCATGCGAAAACTGTCTAACAATGTATGGATGCCGCTGAATGATGAGAATGAAGTCGATCCGCAAGATGGCTATGACCTTGTCACAACGCTTGATGTCAATATTCAAGATGCCACAGAGAAAGCTCTTCGTAGGCAATTGATGGCTCAGAAAGCGCATCATGGAACAGCAATCGTAATGGAAGTAGCTACTGGTGCCATTCGTGCGATTGCCAACTTAAGTATTTCGTCTGACAGTGTGTACCGCGAATCTTACAATTATGCTGTGGGCGAAGGTACCGAGCCAGGTTCTACCTTTAAATTAGCCTCGATTATTGTGGCGCTTGAAGACAATAAAATAAAACTATCTGATACGATACAGACGCAGAACGGGATTTGGAATTTGTATGGTTTCAGTATTAAAGATTCCAAGGAGGGAGGACACGGACTTATTACAGCACGTGAAGCTTTCGAGATTTCTTCTAATGTGGGTATTGCAAAGTTAATAGAAAAGCACTACCGCGATCGTCCAGAGGAGTTCGTCAGCCGGTTATATCACATGGGTTTAAATCAAAAGCTTAACATTAAGATTCGTGGTGAAGGTGAACCTTATATCAAGTACACAACTGATAAACTATGGACGCGAATTTCACTGGCACAGATGTCTATCGGTTACGAGGTTATTCTTACTCCATTGCAAATTCTTAGTTTCTACAATGCCGTGGCAAACAACGGGAAACTAATTCGCCCCCAGTTTGCTTCTGCAATAGAGTATCAGGGAAAGGTGATTCAGAAATTCGAGCCTCAAGTAATTAATCCTGCAATTTGCTCCCAAAAAACAATTGATCTAGCCAAACAACTGCTGCGAGGGGTTGTAGTACGAGGCACTGCTATGAATATTAACGGGTCGAGATATACAATAGCGGGCAAAACAGGCACTGCAAAGATCTTCGACAACGATACTAAAACATATATTGATGAGTATAAAGCCTCATTTGTCGGTTATTTTCCTGCGGATGTGCCTAAATACTCTTGTTTTGTAATGATTAGTTCTCCAAAAACTGGGTTGTATTACGGGAATACTGTGGCAGCTCCTGTTTTTAAGGAAATTGCAGAGAGTATCTATTTTCAAGAAGTGAAAAATATGGAATCTAGACCCATTTTGGTTCGTAATCCGGATGCAATAATCCCTTACACAAAAAATGGAGATAAGAACGATCTTCGTGATTTGCTTACG
>JBDKHP010000503.1:0-6411 GCA_039797645.1 Bacteroidota bacterium | reverse complement strand
ACGAATTTCATGAAATAAGTCTAACTCCTCATAGATTGGCCTCGCATAAGATTTATTCTCCATGCTATTTATTTGTTCCTCAAGTACGTTAATCTGAGTCTGCCAATACTCCAAATAGGATTTAATACCACTACTACTATATATATCAACATCGCCCAGTATTAAAGGGTAAACTCTTTTATGGAGTTCCTTTCGCTGTAATATTTGGGTCACTTCAAACATACAGCTTTTCGACTTTAAATATTTATCGCTTACAATAATCACCACATAAGAAGCAGTTCCGAGTTTCGCCATAAATTTAGAAATACTATCCTTGTATTTAATAGCCTCAAAATCAACAATAACATCTAATTTGCTATCTCCAAGTACCTTGAATACATCATCGAAAACGACTTGTCTTTGCCTCCCCTTTTTTGTTTTGTCTCCCCATGCGTATGAAATATAAACTTCGGCATTCTGTTTCATAGTGCTGATCTTCTATCCTACTAAGTAACTAATATTTTTCCACTAAAAATTAACAAATCGTCCAATCAAAAAGCGAATATACACTAATCTATTTTCTTTCTAAAGTTCAAGCATCTTGTTTTAACGTAAGTCACCCGCAAAATCTGCAATCCAAATACCCAACAAACTCGACATTTCCAAGTTCGTCAATCAATAAATTTTCGTTAAAGAACAGGCGGAAAGTCAATTCCAAAGGTATATTTTTCCCGAAAATCCTTTGTCCGAAAACTTCAGGAAGGACAAACAATGCGATAATCGGCAAACAGTTAAACAATCCAGCAATGAATCGGCCCCATTTAAGGCCAGTAAACCTATAGGCAGTGCGTTAACTATGTTTTCAGTTTGTAGAATATTATTGCATGAACGTAATAATGAAGAAATTCCAAGAATCAGATAGCGAAAAAATAAAAATAATTAGGAGCGGTAACTCAACATTTCAGTGATACCCCGCTGCCGGCTATCCGCTTGTAGTCCTCGCGCTCGGTTGCGTAATCAACTGGATACAATAGTTTTTCAATCACACAACTTCAGTTTGGTGAAGCGTCATCACGTCGCTGTGGGCTACCGCTACTATCCGGGCTAGACCCCGTACTTGCATTTCAATCCCAAGCCGTAATCAGGCTCGGCAATCAGATTACTTGGCCTACGGCCATGTGGCCCAGTCGCCAAGCCTTCGGCTTGCCAATATCTAGCCGACTCCGAGTGGAACAACCAAGGGCTCCCGAGTAATCGAAACAAAAAAGTTATACAAAATACAACACAGACCTGTGTAATGCGGTGCATACAACGTCTCACTTTTAGGCATAAGTACCTGCGTGTTGGTATTTGAATGCTTGGACAGGCAGCGCAAAGTTGTAGCTGAAGCTGAGGCTTCTAGGCAAGCCGTAGGCTTGGCGACCGGGCCACATGGCCGCAGGCCAACTGGTCGGTTAGCCCAGCCTGACTACGGCTTACGTTTGGAAAGTGGGGCACGGCCTAGCCCGGATAGTAGCGGTAGCCCACAGCAAGGTGACGCACTAGCCTTTTGTACAGCGGTTGGATTGAAATACGAAAGTGGCCAAGTGGTTTCGTCCCCGTTTGCGAGGACTACAAGCGGATAGCCGGCAGCTGCCCTGTATTTGAAAAGTTGAGCTACCGCTCCTTATCATTTTTTTCTTTTCGGATAGTTTTTTGGATTGGCACTCCGCCTGGTTTCTTGTACTTCGTTTCTAGTTTCGGGGAAAATTGGGGGATTTCGCAAGTGTTTTTTATCTTATTAAATCCAAATTCTGATATTTTGGCTTTGATAAAATAAAATTTCAGTGTTACTCACAAAATAATTGATTCTTTTAAGGAGTAGCGAGGGGCGGGAATGATCCGCCGACCTCATGATTATGAATCATGCGCTCTAACCAACTGAGCTACCTCGCCTCGTCTAAATAAATACAAATTTTCACTATGTAGCGAGAGGCGGGAATGATCCGCCGACCTCATGATTATGAATCATGCGCTCTAACCAACTGAGCTACCTCGCCTCTTTCATTTAGCGGGTGCAAATATAGAACTATAAATTATATTTACCAAGGGTTGAATTGTTTTTTTTTTGAATTAAGCTTCGTCAATCAAATAGGGGAAATCATAGTTATTTTTTAACAATTTATTGAACAAAAGGATAGCTAGCCCCCTATTTTGTTCGTACTTTTGGAGCGAAAATTGCAATTTTTAGATTTAGCTAAAGCGTTCTTAGAAATATTGAGGTCATACTTTAATCCGTTTTTTCGATGAAAGACAGAATCAAAATTCAAATTGAGTTCCCAATTAATTCGTCAACAGGGATACTCTATAAATGCCTGAGTACACCGAATGGACTAAAAGGATGGTTTGCAGATAAGGTATTGTGCGATGAAGAAAGTGTGTTTACGTTTTTTTGGAAAGATGAACATGAGTCAGCAAGGCTTATTAGTCAGAAACAAAACGAACAGATTCGATTTCAATGGCTTGTAGATGAGGGTGAGGAATATTACTTCGAATTTCAACTGGAGTTTCAGGAGCTTTCGCGTTCGGTATCGCTAATTGTCACTGATTATGTAGATCTTGACGACCAAGAAGGTGCGATGAGTCTTTGGAACGAGCAAGTAAATGTAATGATGCGTAAATTGGGTGTTAACTAACGCGATTTATATATATCTCTTATTTCCAAATATTTAGTACAAAAACACAAATCCAGAATAGCACCAATAGTCGATTTTACTCCCCAAAACCAGAGTCTATATGCGCGTAAACGTTTAAAAAGGGTGTCGTGAAAGTAGATTATAACATTTCTATTTTTTCTCACGATAAAATCTGGTAATTTTGGCCTCTGCAAATTGAAAACGCAAAAATGAAGAAATTACACCTATTCGTTCTACGTTCGTACATAGGCCCTCTTGTGCTTACTTTTTTTATAGCGCTATTCATACTACTGCTTCAGTTCTTGTGGAAGTATGTGGAGGATATTATTGGGAAAGGACTTGAATTTACAACAATAATTGAACTCTTGTCGTATGCGACTGCGGGTTTGGTTCCGATGGCACTCCCTTTGGCGATACTTCTGGCTTCGTTGATGACTTTCGGGAACTTTGGGGAGAATTACGAACTTACTGCAATAAAAGCAGCGGGTATTTCACTCCAAAAAGTTATGCTTCCACTGGTATTTAGTACCTTATTGATTAGCTTTGGCGCGTTTTTCTTTTCCAACTATGTTCTGCCTTATACCAACCTTCAGACGGGGTCGTTGCTGTATGATATTGGTAGAAAACGTCCGGAAGTGAATATTAAGGAAGGGGTGTTCTCGTATTCGATAAACGGTTTTGCGATAAAAGTAATGCGAAAGAGTCATGAAACGAAAATGATGTACGATTTTATGATCTATGACCATACAAACGGCATGGGAAATAAACGTCTGACTTTGGCCGATTCTGGGACTATTCGGATGACTACAGATAAGATGTTTATGGAAATATCGTTATATGCAGGGGAGAATTACTTCGAGGTAAACGAAAAGTCTCGATCTCAAAACGAAAGAGAGTATCCGCAACAACACGATGTATTTAAGCGCGAAACTTTGTTAATTCCCCTGGATGGAATGATGCTTAAACGAACTGATACCGAGTTATTTAAGCATCATTATCAGATGATGAATATTAGGCAACTAAAGCAGTCTGAAGATTCGATGCAGAACGTACTAAACAACCGACAAAAAGACTTTGCTGCAAATATTCTTCGGAGTGATTATATGGTACAGAAACGCCCCACTATATTACGTATTCCCCCGAGCGAGAAGGCGAAAATCGATTCAATGCGAATTTCAGAGGAATTGTATATGCCCAATTTTGAAATATCCAAGCGCGAACAACTGATGGTTGTAGGTAAAGACACCCTACCTTTACAATATGTCCCACTTACTAAAATGAGAATTTTAGTCAACACAGATTCTATATTCCGTAGCATATCGTCAAGCGACAAACGAAGCATCACAAATTCAGCTCAGCAAAATGTGCGCAGAATTATGCAGAATTTAGATGCCACTCAAGAACAATTAAAAAGCATTGAGGAACGTATTCGTCGGCACAGAATTGAATGGCACAGAAAATTCACGCTCTCGTTTGCTTGTTTTATCTTCTTTTTCATAGGTGCGCCACTAGGTGCAATTATTCGTAAAGGAGGTTTGGGACTGCCTGTGGTTATATCTGTTTTGTTTTTTATTTTCTATTATGTGGTGTCGTTATTCGGAGATAAATTTGCGAGAGAAGGATTTATATCACCCCTATTCGGAATGTGGTTGGCTTCGGGAATTCTACTTCCGGTAGGTGCTTGGCTTACGTACAAAGCCACAACCGACTCCAGTTTATTTAATATGGATGCGTATTCCTATGCCTTTGAAAGGTTTATAAACAGATTGTTAAAGAAGAAACCAACAGAAACCAACAACTCCGAACCCAGTTCTAACGATAACGATACCACAAGCCTTTAACCTGTAGCCAAACTCGATATTTAGAAATTCACTGAATTCAACAGAGTAGCAATGTAGCCTATTCATGTGAACAAATAGTACCTTTGCAAATAATAACCAAAAAACGAAGGGATTAAACCCCGAAAAGGAATTGTATATGTCAGAAAATGAGAACAAACAGCAGTTACCCAAGATTACGTTAAATACCATCGAAGAAGCGATAACCGACATTCGTAATGGTAAAGTAATCATTGTAGTTGACGACGAAGACCGCGAAAATGAAGGAGACTTTATTACTGCTGCAGAAACAATTACACCCGAAATTATTAATTTTATGGCAATGCACGGACGCGGGCTAATCTGTGCTGCTTTACCCGAACAACGGTGCGATGAACTCGAACTTCAGCTGATGGTAGGTAAGAATACGGCCTTGCATCACACTCCGTTTACCGTATCGGTAGATCTAATTGGCCAAGGCTGCACGACAGGAATATCTGCTTATGACCGGGCTATGACCATTAAGGCGTTGACTGACTCAAATACAAAACCATCTGATTTGGCCCGTCCAGGACATATATTCCCGCTCAGAGCAAAGGAAAGAGGCGTTCTACGGAGAGCAGGCCATACCGAAGCAGCTGTTGACCTAGCTAGACTCGCTGGCCTATATTCAGCGGGGGCACTCGTAGAAATTCTGAACGAAGATGGAACCATGGCACGCCTACCAGAATTGATTGTAATTGCAAAACGCTTTAACCTCAAAATAATATCAATAGAGGCACTCATCAAATACAGACTTGAACGCGAAAGCCTCATCGAAATTGGCGACCGAATAAGTCTTCCCACGGAATATGGTGACTTTGATCTCATTCCATTTCGCCAAAAATCAAATGGCCTCGAGCATGTAGCACTTATAAAAGGAAACTGGGAGCCAAACGAAGCCATTCTTGTACGCGTGCACTCCTCATGCTTAACTGGCGATATTTTCGGTTCGCTTCGTTGCGACTGCGGGCCACAACTACAACAAGCGATGAAACAAATAGAGCAAGCCAAAAAAGGTATTGTTCTGTATATGAACCAAGAAGGAAGAGGAATTGGTCTGTTTAATAAAATAAAAGCCTACAAACTACAAGAGGATGGTATGGATACGGTTGAGGCCAACATCGAACTCGGGTTTGCCGCCGACGAACGTGACTACGGTGTCGGCGCACAAATACTCCGTGCCGTAGGTGCTAAAAAGATCCGCCTGATGACGAACAACCCTGTAAAAAGAGCTGGACTCGAGGGATACGGTTTAGAAATAATAGAGAACGTACCCCTAGAAATTACGCCGAATAGCCACAACGAGTTTTACTTGCACACCAAGCAAGACCGTATGGGGCATCGTTTTTCCCACCTATTCTTTTCAAAACGAAAATAACCCTTGGAGCTGATATATCGCTTTATAGCAAGCCTTTACATAACATTAATCAGATGAAAATTGTATTCATGGGAACCCCAGAGTTTGCAGTTGCCACTCTTGACGCACTCGTTAATGCCACATTCGATGTCGTTTGTGTGGTGACAACAGCCGACAAACCTGCAGGCCGAGGACAACAAATATCGCAATCGGCAGTAAAAAAGTATGCCGATGCTCACCATATACCCACTTTACAACCCATAAAACTTCAAGATCCTGAATTCCAATCAACACTCGCCAATTACTATGCAGATCTGTTTGTGGTGGTAGCATTCAGAATGCTGCCAGAGTCAGTTTGGGCAATGCCACCCAAAGGAACGATAAATCTACATGCCTCACTACTACCAAATTACAGAGGTGCTGCACCCATTAACTGGGCGATAATAAATGGTGAAACCGAAACTGGAGTCACCACATTCTTTATTGAAAAAGAAATAGACACAGGTAAAACAATAGCCCATCGCCCATGCCCCATTTCACC
>JBDKHP010000502.1:0-3751 GCA_039797645.1 Bacteroidota bacterium | reverse complement strand
AATTTCCTCAGGGAGTCACAAATATGGAAAATTTACTATCAATTAACCTTCACGACAACTATTTTGATGATACCTTTCCCTCAGAAATGCTCGAAAACCCAGAACTTATTACGCTCAATCTTTCCAGTAATTTTATTAGAGGCCCACTTACCTTTCCTACAATTCCATCCAAATTAGAATACCTCGGGCTCTCAGACAATGAACTCACTGGGAATTTACCCGAGGAAATAGGTAGTATCTCTACGCTTAAATACCTCTATATTTCTCGAAATAAGTTTTCTGGTATGGTGCCAAGTTCGTTAACCCTACTAGACGGACTCATCGAAGTAAACTGTGGATTTAATCAATTCGAGGGTAGCCTGCCCGATAATTTCAGAAGTGCAAACTTGCAATATTTAGATTTCGATAGCAACAAATTCACAGGATCTATTCCGCAGAGTTACGGAAGCTTGCGCAAACTCAAAACACTTAAATTATACTCAAACAAATTGACGGGCACATTGCCCAAAGAGCTAGGCGACTTAACTCTTTTAGAAAACCTTGAGTTAAATGCAAATTTACTTACGGGCACAATTCCTGAAGAACTCAGTAAATTGCGCTCACTCAAACTGTTGTCTTTACGTACCAATAAATTTTATGGGAATATTCCTGACTCGCTTAGCAAGTTAGCACTTCTCGAAAAATTCTATATTTACGATAATTATTTCACTTCAATGCCAGATTTCTCCCAACTCACGAACATGGAAGCCATGCAAGTACTCAACAATAAGTTTGAATTCGATCAGTTAGAGAAAAATATGTCAGTTTGTTCAGATTTTCAGTACCTCCCGATGCGAGATTCTACCCTGATTCTAAATCTCGATAACAGCGAACCTCTGTCAATCGGCTACATACCAAAAGGAACAGCAAATAGCTACAAGTGGTTTTTTATGAACGAGGAGCAGGTGGGTAAAACAGCACCAACTATTTACAAAGAAAATGTATTCACCGCGGATTTGGGTATTTATACCCTAGAAGTTCGAAACGCAAAAGTACCTGGTTTGGTACTCAAATACCATTTTGATGTACGAAAAACACCCCTGATTCCAATTGTAACTATCCCCAAACCCTATTGTGTCGGCAACTCCTTGGTGTATCTGGAAACCGCGTCAAATGGTGGAGACACCTATTGGTACTGGGACAAAGCCCTCACAGAGCTCATCGGCGAAGGCAATAAAATCATGATACAACTTACCCAAAATCAAGACACGCTGTATGTCGTCAATCGGATTGCAAATTCTACTAGCGAATCGGTAGAAATACCACTCTATATTCGTCCCGATGTTAGATTCGATTCTGGAGTACTTACAGCCGTTGCCACCGATGGGGTAAAATACCAATGGTTTGAGAACGGTGTTGAAATAGGCACAGGCCCTTCCATTACAGTAGGCGACGGCTTATATTGGCTCAGCGTTTCCAAAGATGGCTGTGTGGCAAGTTCCGAAACCATGAATATTCTACACGGAGTACTAGGCACCGACGAATATACATCTGCATCCAGTGTAAAACTATTTCCCAATCCAGCCCGTGAATCAGTGGCCATAGAGTGGAAGAGTAGTTATAGCGGTAAAGTTGTGTTGCACATCTACGACCAAAGTGGCCGGCTCGTAAAAACCGAAGGATTTAACAAACAACAGCCCCAGGCAAATTGCCAGATAGACGTAAGTAGGCTCGCCCATGGAAATTATCAGGTCAAAATAAACGAAGGGAAGTCACAAACTACCCGTAAATTGATAAAATTATAACGACCCGTAACTATCTGATAAACAATAAAATAGTAAAATATCTCTAAAAAAATATATTTTAAAGCTGTATGCAAACGTAACTAGGAGTGGGAACGAAACATTACTTATACGAAGCGAATAGCCTGAAGCCGCCGTACTAATTTCAGTTCGGCGGCAGCTCCTAATCCTTTTTTTATTTCGCTATTTTTTTGTGTCTAACTACGGTCTTTGGCTTTGGCTTGTTTGTATTTACGCCATGCGCCGCTGAATACGAAATAACCAGCAACTATGGGGCCAAACATTACGATGTAATACAACGGAATATTGTGCGCCTGCCGAAATAGAAGCGTGCTAAGCCCGATGCCGATCACAATACCCACGATGCCCATCATCATTTTATCGAATTGTTTGTCCATGCTGCTTTTACGGGCAAATCTCTCAATATCTTCGTTGTCGATTCTACGAATTGCGTTGCGTAGCATTTCGGGATCGGTTTTTTTCGCTTCGTAAGTATTGCGTATTTCTACGAACCCTTTTCCAGAATTACGCATTTCGCGAATCTCGGAGAGTAGAAGCCGGTATTGAATTTCGTCCATTAGGGTTTTGTTTGTTTGTAAGTTTGTGGATTGATGGCTGCGGGTGTCCAGGCTTTTAGGAAATCGTAGATGCCTTCGGGGCTGTAGCTGTCTTTTTGTTCGAGGTAGGCGGAATTTTGGGTGTGTAGGCGTTTACCTTTGGCATCGAGCACAACCAATACGGGAAAGCCAAAACGCTGTGGAAACTGGAGCTCGCTAAGGGTTTCGTCGTTTTTCTGTTCTTTGCTATAGTTGAGTTTTACGACGATGTAGTTGTCGGTGAGGCGTTTGTAGATACTGTCGTTTTGGTGTACGAAGGCGTCTAGCTTCCGACACCAAGGGCACCAGTTTCCGCCGATGAAAACCAGTATGTGTTTGTTTTGGGTCATTGCCTGAATTTGTGCTTGGGCGAGTTGTTGGTTCGCATCTGCCTCGGGGTGGTAAGGTAATTCTGTTGTTTGCGCATTAACTAGGTAAGTAATTGCTAAAAAACCGATTAGAGCTATTGTTTTTTTCATTTGATATAGGTATTATGCTTAGAAGTGCAAAAATACGTATTTTTGGGGCTTGTTTGGTGGCTTATGCAGGTTTGTGCTTGTGATTTAGTCAGAAAATTTTTGGTAAAAATATCAATCGGCAATAGTTTTTATCCTGTATTTTGTCGATAATTGAATTCGGCTGTCTTATCTTGTGGTGGATATTTGATTTCTTTTTGCCCTCAATAATTGTGTTATACTATAATATTGTCGTATGGAAAAGCCTTCGGTTCCGCCAATTAGTAGAAAGGAATGGTTGCTTATGATTAATGGTCAGATTCAACACAATTTTGCAAATTATGTGTTGCAAATTCAGATACATCAGTTACGCAAAGAAATTAGAAAGGGGCTGCTTACGGAAGAAAAAGCAGTGGAGAAACTGCATAAACTTTGCGAAAAATACGCGCTTGCGGTACACTCTGATATGGTAGCTATTTTTAAAATTTGGGATATATGAACAATCAATTGTGTACTTTGGACGAAGCGAGAGCCTTGGTTGATGCGGGGAAAATTTTACTGATTTCGGGTGCTGAAGCTGCACTAGCAAAGCTACCGCTAGGAAAGTGGATTGGAGCAACAACTCCATATTTTATGCAATTTAGCGGCTGTGTATATAATGAAACGATGCTTTTTATAACCGATTTTACCGAGTTGGTGTCGGGCTTTAAGGTGGCTTCATATTCGGCGCAGGAGTTACCGAGTTTTAGCGTTGATACCTTTGAAAATGGTTTTTCCGTGGTAGTTCTCCCAGCTTTTTCGGGGGTTGTTTCTGAATTTGGTTTGCATTCGCTTAGCTACAATGGTATTTTCGACAATGCTATTTTGGGCTTTGTTGCTGGGGTTGCCTTGTCGCAACTTGGCACGGTCAAGGCTAGGG
>JBDKHP010000501.1:0-4595 GCA_039797645.1 Bacteroidota bacterium | reverse complement strand
TGGGATTGAAAAACAGCAGGCACGGTCTAGCCCGGATAGTAGCGGTAGCCCACAGCTTTTTGGGGCGACGAAGGATGTGGTTTCAGCAAGCTGACTCGGTTTCGCGATGTGACTAGGCTGCCCGTTGATTTCGCCCAAAAAGCGAGGACTACAAGCGGATAGCCGGCAGCAGCCGTATCACTGAAAAGTTTGGCGACAGCTCCTTATCTTTTTTATTTTTTTTTCTTTCGGTTGGTTTTTGCAGGATTGGGGCTGTGTTGAAATTGAAAAGGCCGATTTTTAGGGGTTGTAATTCCTGAAAATCGGCTTTTGGGGTGCGGCTCGAACGGTGTTTTTGGTGCGGTTTAGAAGTATAAATCGCGTTCGCCTTTTTGTATTTTTTCGAGTTTTTCGAGTATGGGAGCTACGTTTTGTGTCTGACTAAGTTCGTCTATCTTACTGTGTATAAGTTTGTAGCCTTTTTCTTTGGTGGTGGCTGGCGCGTAATCTTCGAGGTATTCGGCGAGGGTGAGCACGCCGTTGGGGTCGCAGAAACGTTTGATGAAGCCGGGTACGGAAAATTCCATGAAGTGTTCGCCGGTGCGGCCCAAACGGTAGCAGGCGGTGCAAAACGAGGGGATGTAATCGTTGGTTACGAGTTCTTCGATGACTTCGTTGAGCGAGCGGTTGTCGTTTATTTGGAATTGCTCGTTTTCGATGTCTTGCTTTTCGGGGTGCTCGTGCGTTTGGTCCTTGTCGGAGTATCCGCCGAGTTCGATGTTGGTGCCGCCGTCGATCTGCGATACGCCGAAACGTAAGATTTCGTTGCGGATTTCTTTGGGTTCGCGGGCGGTAAGTATCAGGCCGGTGTAGGGTACGGCTAGGCGCAAAATGGCTACAAGTTTGGTGAAATCTTCGTCGCTGACGAGGTATTGGGGATCGACTTCGAGGTCGGAGGCGTGTTGGATGCGCGGGAACGAAATGGTATGGGGGCCAACTTTATACACGGCTTCGAAGTGGTTGACGTGGCGGATGAGTCCGAGGATGTCGAAACGCCAGTCGTACAGGCCAAAGAGTGCGCCGATTCCTACGTCGTCGATGCCAGCTTCTTGGGCACGATCGAGGGCTGTGAGACGCCAGTTATAGTCGGACTTTTGGCCTTTGATGTGCACTTTTTGGTAGGTTTCTTGGTGGTATGTTTCCTGAAATACTTGAAATGTGCCGATGCCAGCTTCGCCAATAATTCGGAAATCCTCGACACTAAAAGGGGCGGCGTTTATGTTTACGCGACGTATTTCGCCGTTGCCGCTTTTTACGCCATAGACTACGCGAACGGATTCGGCAATGAAATGGGCGTCGTAACGTGGGTGTTCGCCATAGACGAGTATGAGGCGTTTTTGGCCTTGATCTTCGAGGGCAGTTACCTGCTGAATGATTTCTTCGCGGTTGAGTGTGGCGCGTTTTATCTGTTTGTTGGTGGCCTTAAAACCGCAATAGGTGCATACATTTACGCAATGACTGCCAATATAGAGAGGTGCAAAAAGCACGATTCGGTGGCCATAGACGCGTTCTTTGAGTGTACGTGCGCCTTGTTTTATTTCGTCGATAAGCTGCGGGTCGGTGGTTTTTACGAGCAGCGCAACTTCTTGCATGGAAAGTCGGTTTTTGTCGAGTGCTTTGGCGATTACTTCGCGCACGTTCTCGGGTGTGGGTTCGGCCTGATTTAGAATTTCGTGAATCTCTTCGACGTCGATGAAGGGCTCCATGGCCTTGTCTTCGATACGGTAATTTTGTGGTTGGTATATCATGTGTGTCTTTGTTTTCGGAGTGGGAATCGTTGTGTGGAATTTAATACTTGTCGATCTTAAATTCTTAATTTATTATAAAACCTCACAAAGATAGAGGTTTTGCCCTTTGGGCTTATAATTTTCCGCTGAAATAGGCGAGTTTCTCTAGGGAGGTGACCATGTCGTATTCTTCGAGGAATACAGGTTTGTCGATGCGTAGAGAGGTCGATGTGTAGTTTAGAATGCCTTTGATGCCCGCATTCGCAAGACGTTCGGCAATGTTGTTGGCGTCTTTTTGGGGTACGGTAAGAATCGCAAGTTCTATTTGCTTTTCGGCAATTATTTCGGCGATGTCGTCGAGGTGGTAGCAAGGAATACCTGATACTTCTTTGCCTACAATTTCGGCGTCGATATCAAAAGAGGCTACAATACTTAGCTTGGTTTTTTGCCCAGAAAAGTACCCAATGATAGCACGCCCAAGTTTACCGACTCCAACAACGGCTACTCGCTTGCCCGTGCTGTGGTCTATGGTTTTGCCAATTGCCTCAATAAGTTGGTTTATTTCGTAACCCTTCCTGAGTTGGCCACTGTAGCCCATGAGCATAATGTCGCGGCGTACTTGTACTGCGGTAATATTGAGTAGTTCGGCCAATTCGTGGGAGAAAATGTGGGTTTTATCGGGTTCGCAGCGTAGCAAAGTGCGTCGGTATTGCGACAGTCGTTCTACGGTGCGTTCTGGTAGTTTCTGATCAGGTTTCATTTCCTGTGATTTGTTAATTTTGTAACAACAAAAGTAGGCTTGTTTTTTGCCTGAAATTATGACTTTTATCATGTTTATTCAATTATGTAAGCTTGTATTTTGGCGAAGTGCCCGCATGGTTTATTACTGAATAGCTGTAAACAATAGGCGTGTTAACATTTTTTCACAGTCGGGGTGTAATTTTTTCGATGGCGAGTGCGTCTTATTAAATACGTATTATTGCAAACCAAAATTTTCAGAAACATGAAATCAACTTTCGTTATTTTATTTTTGGCACTGTTCACCAGTCAGTTGGGATTTTCTCAAACTACTGGCGAAGCCACCAAGGAAGGATCAAAAGCCTCTATTGAATGGATTAAATTGGAACATGATTTGGGTGAAATTCCACAAAACAAACCTATTACAGTGAAGTTTTCGTTCAAAAATGCTGGTTTGGTCCCAGTAATTATTACCAATGTAGAAAGTTCGTGCGGCTGTACGGTGCCAGATTATCCGAGATCGCCTATTAAATATGGCCAAACTGCAGAGATTTCAGCCACGTATGACGCCAAAAACTTGGGTGCTTTCTTTAAAACGATCAAAGTATTTACGAATGCAGGTGGTAAAGCCGAAGAGCTGAAACTAAAAGGTATCGTGATAAAATAAATAGCCGAGTTTGCTATTCAGCCAATAAAAAAAGCCCAAGTCGTATAGATATCGGGCTTTTTTTTTGAGAAAATTCTGTTTATGAGAGTCTTTCGATAGAAGCGCGAATTGCAGTTTCAATATCGGAGAGTACATTATCTACCGACTGTGGCACAAATTCTTGGCCCGTAACCTTCTCGTAAAGTTCGATGTAACGATTGCTCACACTCGTAACAAATTCGGGAGTCATTTCGGGAACAGCTTGTCCGTCTTTACCCGAAAAGCCATTGTCCATCAGCCATTCGCGTACAAATTCTTTAGAAAGTTGTTTTTGGTTCTCACCCTTAGCGAAGCGTTCGGAGTATTCGGCAGCAATAAAATAGCGCGAAGAATCTGGAGTGTGAATCTCATCTATGAGATAAATTTTCCCCTCGCGTTTGCCAAATTCGTATTTGGTATCAACCAAAATAAGACCCTGCGAAGCCGCGATTTCCGAACCACGCGCGAAAAGTTCTAATGAGTACTTCTCAAGAAGCAAGTATTCCTCTTCGCTCACCAAACCTTGTTCAATAATTTCGTCGCGGGTAATATTCTCGTCGTGTCTGCCAAGTTCGGCCTTGGTCGTAGGTGTAAGAATTGGGCTTTCAAAAGCTTGGTGTTCGCGCATTCCCTCTGGAATCGCGATGCCACAAATCTGACGCGCACCGTTTTTATAATCGCGCCAAGAACTCCCTGTAAGGTATCCCCTTACAATCATTTCAACGGGATACGTTTCGCATTGTACACCTACGGTAACCATAGGGTGTGGCGACTCTAATTTCCAATTGGGCACAATGTCGGCGGTGGCATCAAGAAACTTTTCTGCAATTTGATTGAGCACTTGTCCTTTGAAGGGAATACCTTCGGGAAGTACAACGTCGAAAGCCGAGATTCTGTCGGAGGCTACCATCACCAACAATTTGTTGTCTATGTTATATACATCGCGCACCTTGCCTTTGTAGAGGCTTACTTGTCCGGGTAAATCAAACTGTGTCGCTACGAGTGCTTTGCTCATCTTCTGTTTTTTTAACTGTGGTTGTTTCTGATTCTGCATCTTTATGTGGTTTCCGACTGCTGGGAGCATAACGCCTTGGGCGAATATCCATCGCTTCTTCTTCCTCAGCCGTATGGGCATCAAAAGCCTCGACAATCTTCGTTACCAAACGGTGTCGGATAATATCCTCTGGCTGGTATCGCAATATGGTAATATCTGGAATTCCTTCGAGAATACGCGTGGCGTACGTTAGCCCCGAAGTGCCTTTGTTGGGTAGGTCAATCTGAGTTATATCGCCCGTAACAATGAATTTTGCATTTTCGCCCATACGTGTGAGGAACATCTTAAACTGATTGATGGTCGCATTCTGTGCCTCATCAAGAATGACATACGCATGGCTAAGTGTTCTACC
>JBDKHP010000500.1:0-5928 GCA_039797645.1 Bacteroidota bacterium | reverse complement strand
TTATATTTTTGAGCCAAAACCCCTTACCAGTAAGTTTACCGCAGATAACGTGAATATGGTAAGTTGTTATGGTACCAGTACGGGCTTGGCACAAGTTCTGGCATCGGGGGGTAATTCTCCCTATACGTATCGGTGGAGTCATTCGACTGCTGAGGTTTCTGCCATTGCAACAAGCTTGTTTGCAGGATCTTATACGGTTACAGTTGTCGATTCAAAGAAATGCGAAGTAAATGCAAGCGTCACAATTACACAGCCCTCAGCCCCTTTGCAGGCAGAAATAAAGCCAGAAGATGTAATTAACCTGAAATGCAAGGCAGACGGAACGGGGCAAGCTACCGTAAATGTATGGGGAGGCACACCGCCTTATAATATAGATTGGGGCGATCCGTTGTACCAGCGCGGAAACGTACTTCGGAATGTTTATGCTGGTTTTTACGCAGCAACAATTACCGATGCCAACCATTGTCCGGAGCTTACACGGGGTGTTACGATCACCGAACCGAGTTCGGTAATGGTTTCTGTAGATTTAACCTCGGTGGTGCAAAACCCCTGTTGGGGCGACAAGAAAGGTGAAGCCAAAGTGATCGCCACAGGCGGCACACCACCCTATCGTTATTTATGGAACGATTCTAAATCGCAAAAAACGGCCTTGGCAGTAGGGCTACCGAAGGGTTATTTCGAAGCCCTTGCATTCGACACAAATAATTGTTACGCCGCTACTGCAGTTGAAATACGGCAACCGATAAATCCGCTAAACGTCTATTTTAAATCGTACGACGTAAAGCATATACAATGTTTTGGCGACACCGATGGGGAAGCCTCTTTTACACTCACAGGAGGCACGCCCCCTTATAAATACCTTTGGAATACCATACCCGCACAGACAGGCGAAACAGCAAAATACCTTACCTCTGGAACTTACACTGTTACGATTACCGACAATAACTTGTGTCAGATCAGTTCACCAGTTGAAATCCAATCGCCAAGTGCGGCATTAAAGTCGAAAGTATTACCAGAGAATGTGTCACACAATTTATGTTACGGAAAATCTACTGGAGCAGTAAAGCTCACAGTAAGTGGTGGCACGACACCTTACTCATACCTGTGGGACGACCCTTACGAACGTATTGCATCTCAAATAGATCAGTTGCAAGCAGGAACCTATCATGTGAAAATTACAGACTGGAACGACTGTGTAACCCTCGATTCCGTAACAATTACCCAGCCACCTTTAATCGTCGTTACGGCCCAAAAAACTGACATTCTGAGCTGCTACAACGAAAATATTGGATCCATAAAACTATCGGCAGTAGGTGGCGTACCTCCCTATCAATTCTCGATCAACAATGGGCTCAGCTATCCCTCTACCGATGGAATATTTAATTATCTTCCCCCTAGTTCGGCGTATTTCCCTAGGGTTAAAGATGCCAATAACTGCACCATACGCGGCGATTTTGTCGTAATTAACGCCCCACCCCCCATTCAGTTTAAGGATATACGCTTCACTGACGTAACGTGTATGGGGTTCAACGACGGAACAATCACACTCTTGGCAGATGGCGGAACAGGTACACTACGGTATTCAATAGATGGGGGCTTAAATTTCCTTGCAAACGGTGGGGCTTTTCTCTACCTGAAACCAGGCACATACCAGCTCGCTGCCAACGATGCCAACAAGTGTTTTTATAACGGAGGCGAACTGACCATTAAAGAACCACTAGAACTCTACCTAACCGAGCAATTGGCTATAGACGGTTGCCACAACGCCAACAACGGCATCGTGTACACCCAAGCAAGTGGTGGCGTTGGCCCGTATTCCTACAGTCTGGACGGTGTAAACTACCAGGAAAGTGGCCGTTTTTACGACCGGAAACCCGGCACTTACGAAGTATTAGTAACCGACAGAATGGGGTGTCAAACCAAAAGTTATCCACTCAAAATTAGCAATCCCGCATCGGTAGCAGGCTTCACCACCAGTATAATAGAAGGTTGTTCGCCGCTCAAGGTACAGTTCAAGAACAATGTACAGAACATGTTGGGCTACCTGTGGAGCTTTGGCGATGGGGCAGGCTCAGCAGAGTATAGCCCCCTACACACCTATATAAACCGAACGAACAACTCACAAATCGACACCGTATATTCCTACGTAAAATCGCCCCAAGGCTGCATTGACACCGCAAGCACCAAAATATTGGTACACGGAATGCCCTTCGTGGACATCAGTGCCGCACCTAAGAACCAGACATTCCCCAATGCCACGGTAAGTGTCGAAGATTTTAGCGACCCGGGGTTTGCGAAATACAAGCTCATTTATGCCGACGGACTCACAAATGAAACAAACCAGCAAGTAGGATCCTACACCCACAATTATACCACTTGGGGCAAGTACGACATCCATTTAATCGTCAGCAACGACCATTGTTGGAATGCCGACACTGCAATCGTGAACATACTACCACCTGCTGCCAAGCCAAGCTTCAGCCCCAGCATTGGCGGTGGCTGTGTGCCTTACACATTTGTGTTCGAAAACAGCTCTTTGTATTCCAAATCCTATTATTGGGACTTTGGCGACAATACCCACAGCACCGCCCTAAGCCCTGCCCATACTTACACCCAAGCAGGCGTGTATGAAGTTCGTTTACAAGCACTTGGAATGGACGATTTGCCCCGTACAGCCACACACACAGTTACCGTATTCCCGCTACCCAAACCCAATTTCGTAGCCCTACCCGACACCGTGTACCTGCCCCGGCAATTCGTAAATTTCGAAAACCTATCGCACGGCGGTGTGCATTACACTTGGGATTTTGGCGACGGAAACCTAAGTGAAGCATCAGACCCCTTCCACCAATACCGAATACCGGGGTCTTTCACCGTAAAACTCACTGCCACAAGCGACTACGGATGTGTCGATAGCATCAGCAAATTAGCCCTCATAACCGTACTTTCACGGCCTCTTATGCTCTTTCCCAACGCATTTACCCCATCGGCATTTGGCCCCACCGACGGCTCTTACGACCCCCTTGTAAGTACCAATAATTCAGTATTCTACCCCCTCAACAACGCAGTATCGCATTACGAACTGCGAATTTTCAACGCTTGGGGTGCCGAAATATTCCGCACAACCAACGTAAAACAAGGATGGGACGGATACATCAGCGGAAAATTAGCACCAATGGGCGTATATGTATGGAAAGCAAAAGGCACCTTCGTAAATGGCCAGTTATTTGAAGATGCCGGCGATGTAACCTTAATCCGTTAAACGAGCCAAAGAAACGATACCCGCAACAACCCAACTAACAACACACAGCTCGGAGAAAAAAAAAGAAAATAAGGATAAGGAGCTGTGGCGAAACTTTTCAAATATAGGGCGGCTTCCGGCTATCCGCTTGTAGTCCTCGCAAACGGGAACTACATCACTTGGCTGCCCGAGTATTTCAATCAAACCACTGTACAAAAGGTCATTGCATCACCTTGCTGTGGGCTACCGCTACTATCCGGGCTAGACCGTACCCCACTTTCCAAATTCATGCTGGTGGCATATTGGGCAAACGCCGTAGTTGGCCTACGGCCATGTGATGCGGCGGTTTTTCGGAAATTGGTGTTTTGCTACATGGCCGTAGGCCAACTGGCAGGCTTGTACCGCGTACTTACGGCGTTACAAATGATACTGCCGACCGAACTAGCCCGGATCGCGGCAAGTAGCCCACAGCACGTGTGGAGTGGCCTTTGGTATTGGGGTTCGATTGGAAAACTGCGGCTGCCGAGTGACTCGGTACCCGTTGCGAGGACTACAGCCAAGAGCCGGTAGCCGCCGCTCTAAATATTGTTGAGCTACAGCTCCTTATCCTTATTTTTTTATTTGCATTCGGTTTGGGTATGAAACAAGGTAGTATGTTGGCTAATATGGGGGCGGAGTCGGAACTTATGCGGGGTCCCAAGCGGTTTTTTTTTGCAATCGTGTTGGGTTCGTTTTTATTTTCTGATTTTTGTAGCCTAATGAATTGCGCCTTGTATGAGATTTAGAAGCTTTGAATATGTGAGCAAAAGGCTCGTAAGACGTTGGATTTTAACGCACAGCGTCACAAATCTATTAAAAAAAATATGGCCCGGTTTTTTGTATTCCAACTTAAACGAGACTTCTTCGGCATTTTTGGTTAATCGTTATGTCGCTTTTGCTGAGGAGTTTGGGTTCGATTTAAGGGGCAAGACAATGCTCGAAATTGGCGTGGGTGCCACCAATAGTGTGGGCTACGGAATGGTTGCGTGTTGTGGGGTAAATTATTGGGCTTATGAACCTTACGTTGGTTTGAACCCGAAGCTTGATTCGCGTTTGAAGGCGGAAATGTGCGTAAAGTATCCAGAATTCGATGCCGCGAAGGTGAATCGGATTGTGGATCTAAAACCTATCCCCGATGCGTCGGTAGATTTTATTGGCTCGAGTTCGGTATTGGAGCATGTGTATGAGCTTCCGGCCTTGCTTTTGGAGCTGAAAAGGGTACTAAAAAGAGACGGAATGATGGTGCATGTGGTCGATTATCGGGATCACTTTTTCAAATATCCGTACGAATTTTTGTGCTACTCGGAGCGTGTGTGGACGCATTGCTTGAGCCCAGGGAGTTTGCCCCGCTGGCGACTCAAGGATCATGTCGAGCTTTTTGAGAAGGCTGGTTTTGTGTGCGAATTGCGCGATGTGGCTCGCTTAGAGTTAGATTTTGCTCAGATAGAACCCTATATTGATGCGAAATTTGCCCACTATAAACCTAGCGATTTGGCGGTGAGCTGGGCGGTGTTGGTTGTTCGCTTCGCAGACCAAAACCCCGCAAGGAAATAAAAAAGCCTAAGTTTGTGACTTAGGCTTTTGTAATTACTTGATTTGTATGTCGTTACCGAATCTGTCGGTAGCAACGACAAAGGCATCGGGTAGGCCTGTTTCGAGCTTAAAGGCTTCGGCCTTGGCGAGTGTATCGAAGTTGCCGACTACGTATTTGTACCATCCATTTTTCTTGAGAATGTTTACAATTTGTTTTCCGTGGTACATTTGTTCTAATTGAGACGGACGTGCGGGTATCCTAGTGGCTGCAATTTGGACTTTGTAGATGATGTCAGACTGAACTTTGGGTTCGGGCACGTAATCGCCACTTTTTATTTTGGCTTCGACCTCGGGGAGGAGTATTTTTTCTTCTTCGCGGTAGGCAATGATAAAAGCATCGGCCACCCCTATCAGATCTTTATAGGCTTGTGCTTCGGCGTAGGTTTCGAAAGAGCCAACTGCATATTTGTACCAGCCGTCTTCAATTTCGTTGTTGATGACTTCGCCTGCTTTGGTTTTGTAGATTTCGCGAATGCGCTCGATGGGCAATTCGGCCATTGATGCAGCTACTTGTACTTTATATACAATTTTGGAGCTATGGGTTTCTGCAAAACCCTCTTGTTGTGGTTGTTGTACTTCTTGCTGTACCACTTCTTCTTGTGGTTTTTCTACGGTAACTTTTCCAGAATAAATATCGAAGGCGTGTTGGGCTTCGTCAACGGCCATGAATTCAAATTCGTTGGCTTCGGTGAGAATTTGTAGCTTTTTTTTAAGGTCTGTTTCTGCAAGGGCTTCACGACGTTTTGCTGCGGCTAAGTTCTTATGTGTCTTTGAGAGTTCTAAGGAACTTTGTGCGGCATCGCTCACATATTGAGGGTGATTTTTTGCCGAGAGTGCAATTGCTTTCTGGGTGTATAAATCGTAGCTGATTTTATTGGCTGGGGCGTATTGCTCCGAGGCTGTTATTTGCATTTGCAAACCTTCGTTGCGGACTTTAGTAGATTTAGACAGTTGGCGCTTTTGGTCGTTTACAGAGCGTGCTGTTTTTGCGGACTCATCGAGCTGGGCGGCTGTATTTAACTGGTTTTCGCCTTCGGCGTAGAGCTGATCTGCTA
>JBDKHP010000499.1:0-3696 GCA_039797645.1 Bacteroidota bacterium | reverse complement strand
TTGATGGCTACCAAACGGCCTGTTTCGTCATAGACTTTGGCATCGCCTTGTTTTAATCCGTCGTCGAAACGCACCTCCATCTGCAAAATGCCGTTGCTGTGGAAGTAAAAGGCAGGGCCGTTGCGTTTGTCGTTGAGCCACAATTCTTTGGCCACCACAATATTTTTTAGCGACGGTGTAGATTGCTGGTACTTTAGGTAATAACCGTTCTTTCTGGCAGCACGATATTCGATCGATTCTGCCGTATCGGCATTCTGGTAGAAGAAATACCATACACTATCGAGCAGGAAATTCTTGCGATTTCCAGCTGATTTGAGCGTCCCCTCGGGATAATAAGTTTTCCAAAAACCGTCGGGTTTGCCCTCTCGTAAGGTGCCTTCGCTAGAGAGGGTGCTGTCGGGATAATAAAAACGGACTTGCTGTGCGTGGCTGGTGTGGAGCAAACAAAGTAAGCCTATAACTGTGAACAAATAGCGTGGTTTCATGTGCGTGCGTTTGGGCTTCGTTTCGTGAAAGGACAAAAGCACATTTGCGGATTGTGTGAAACCGCAAATGTGTGAAGTGATTACAGACCTAATTCGGCTGAAATATCAAGCATCCGACGGATGGGTTTGTAGGCTTTTTCTATGTTTTCGGCAGAGAGTGTCACCTCGGGTTGTTCGGTAAGTAGCGCGGTATATACTTTTCGTAAAGTATTTAATTTCATATACTTACACTCATTGCAACCACAGTTTACACCTTCGCTCGTTTCGGGCGGGGCAGGGATAAACGTTTTGCCGGGATTCTGCTTTTTCATCTGGTGAATAATTCCCCATTCGGTGGCCACGATATACGTCTGGGTGGTATCGCGGACAGTAAAATCGAGCAGACTCTTGGTAGAACCAATGTGATCGGACACAATCAGAATCGGTTTCGGACACTCAGGATGCGAAATGACTTTGGCATCGGGGTGTTGCTTCTTGAGATCGAGAATAGCCGAAAGCGAAAAGTCCTGATGCACATGGCAAGCTCCATCCCAAAGTACCATATCCCGACCCGTAAGCCCGTTGATATAATTGCCGAGGTTTCTGTCGGGGCCGAATATAATTTTCTGATCTTTCGGAAAACTCTCCACAATCTGCACCGCATTGGTCGATGTCACCACCACGTCCGTAAGTGCTTTAATTTCGTTGGTCGTATTCACATACGAAATAACCACATGCCCGGGGTGCGCGGCCACAAATGCCGCAAAATCTTCGCCCTTGCAAGAATCGGCCAAAGAGCAACCCGCTTTAAGATCGGGTATAAGCACTTTCTTTTCGGGCGAAAGCGTTTTTGCAGTTTCCGCCATAAAGTGAACACCCGCAAAAAGAATCATATCGGCTTTGGTGGTGGCGGCCTGTTGCGAAAGCGCGAGGCTATCGCCTACGAAGTCAGCAATATCTTGTATTTCAGCGTCTTGGTAGTAATGCGCCAGAATTACGGCATTTTTTTCTTTCTTTAGGCGTTGGATCTCTGCCAGCAAATTGAGTTTCGGGTCGATTTCAAGTTCGACAAAGCCCTTTTCCTGTAGTGAGCTCATATCTATTATCATCTTTTTTTTTTTATAAAAATTCAAAACTAATTATGATGAATATAATGGGATGTTAACAAGGTTGAAAAGATTTGGCCAAGTTACTTGCATTTTACGATATTAAAAAATGAAGCCAACTTACTAACAAGCCTTCGCTTTTGTAATTGTTTGAGACTCCGCAAATTTTTGTAGTTTTTAACAACTGTTAGTAACAAATTTACAATACCCTTTGTTGATATTTTTATTTCCGAACGTTGTTGATGGTTCAATAGTTTGCTGTTGATACACCCCAGAACAGTCTGTAATAAGTAAATTTTGTGCTTTGATTCAGTTGCTTAATTAACAGTTTTTGGCAGTTTTCCAAGCCTACTTATGAGTTTCTGTGAATACTTATCGACACTATTTCTGATAACTCTGTGGATAAGTTAATTTACTTATAATCAATTTATTAACTGTTTTAATTCTCCAGTTTTGAGCCTAAAAAACTGAGACATAGTGGCTTATAATTGTCGATACTGTAGAAGCCCCAAGTCTGTTTTGGGCTTGCCGAAGCGGACCCATATTTCAACAAATTTTCTTGATGCCTGATTGTGAACGCGCTATGCACTTATACACATTGTTGATAAACTGTGTAGCCCTATTTCGGGCTGCGGTTGCGATTGCCCGAACGGCAGATGTGCGGTAAAGAAGAGTCTGTTTTTGGGTTTTCCGGCAGTTCGGATCCCTTGAGAAGTCCTGCTCCACTCCTACCGCTGCCTGTTGTGTTTGCAAAAAGCGCATCGTCCTGCTTGCTGCGTGTTGAAAACGCGCTGAAATGGCGGTTTCATCTCGTTTCGTGGGCTGACAAGAGCAATTTAATACTTATCAACAATTTGTTAATAGCTGTATTAAGCCACTGGAAATCTTGTAATTGCAGACTTATCAACACTGTGAATAACTGTATATTGTAGTTTTTGCAGCTTGGTTTCCCGAATAAAAGGCAGACACAGCAAGTCCGAATAAAACGGGCACAAATCATTTTTAATAAAACCACCCGCACAAAAAGAAAAAAATAAAGATAAGGAGCTGTAACCCAACAATACTTGTAAGGACTGCTGCCGGCTATCCGCTTGTAGTCCTCGCGTTCGGGAACGAAATCAACTGGAAGCATTTGTATTTCAAACAAATAGCATCAGCTTGCTGGCACTGCATCACCCCGCTGTGGGCTACCGCTACTATCCGGGCTAGTTCGGTCGGCAGCACCATCTATTACGCCGTAGGTACGCAATACCCGCACTTTCAGTTGGCCTGCGGCCATGTGGCGCATTACCACCCACGTTTTGGCACAAGCCCTCCGAAGGGATGCCCCTAGGCAGGTGGAATATTGATGCAAAATCATTAGCTTCGCATTTGAGCAAACCACAAACAATGATAGAATCTATTCATATTGAGAATTTCAAATGCCTTGAGAAGCTAACTATACATTCACTCTCAAGGGTGAATCTCATAATCGGGAAAAACAATACAGGAAAATCGACCCTTTTAGAAGCAATCGCTTTGTATGCAAGCCAAGCCGACCTAAAGGAAATTGCTCGAATTCTGAAAGATAGAGGCGTAATATTTACACAAACCTCAGCTTCAAAGAGTATTACAGAATACAACATTGAAAATTTTTCATCATTGTTCACCAATCGACACGTTGGATTTCAGCCTCCCGATCGGATTCTAATTGGTACTCACGTCAATACACTCTTTGGAAAGGAAATTACATTAGAAAGTTCTGTTTCTCTTAGATTTGTAAAGTACAATACTGAGATTGATGAGGTCCCAAATAAGACCAATAAGAACATAGAACAACTTGACAATGAAATATTTATACGAAACTATGGGTTTGGTATTGAGATTCGGAATGGTTTAATGCCTAGAATACTTCCTTTAGATGACGAGCGGCTTTATTCACGGCCTATATTTAGAAATACAGATACAGTCACGAATTTTCAATTTGTAAGGACGTACGATCAAGCTAAAGAAGTGAACGGAAATCTCTGGGATAAGATAACTTTAACCGAAAAGGAAGCGTACGTAATCCAGGCCCTCAGAATTATTGAACCTCGTATCGAAAGAATTGCGTTTGTAAATGATGGGGATAGATTTCGTTCAGCAGT
>JBDKHP010000498.1:0-3469 GCA_039797645.1 Bacteroidota bacterium | reverse complement strand
GTTTGGGAAAAAATACGAGGCGCAGTTACGTAGAAACAAATCGGAAAATAGCAACGAGTTATTAGATGAATTGAGCGAGTAGTAGGAATATCCACGCTGTATAAGCAGAAAAGTAAACATTCGATGAAAGAGCTATACATAGGTATTTTACGGGAAACAAAAAATCCACCAGAACGCAGAACTCCGTTACCGCCAGCTTCGGCAGCTTTACTTATGCGCAAATATCCATTCGTGCATCTGGTAATTCAGCCCAGTGAGATAAGGGCGTTTAGCAATCAAGAATATGAAGCTGTGGGGGTATTGTTGCAAGAAGATTTGCAAGAATGCGATTTTTTGCTTGGGGTTAGAGAGCCTGCGCCCAATACACTATTGGCAAATAAATCGTATTTTTTTTTCTCGCATACAGCAAAAAAGCAAGAAGCAAACAAACAACTGTTGCGCAAGTGCATAGAAAAAAAAATAACCTTACACGATTACGAGTTTTTGTATGACAGGGATGGGCGAAGAATCGTGTCTATGGGTTATTGGGCTGGAATCGTGGGATGCTACAATGCTTTCCGTGCAGTTGGTGAAAAATATGGTACTTTTGAACTTAAGCCCGCTTCGCAATGCAACAGCGTGTCTGATTTGTATGCAGCACTCGCTTCAGTGTACTTGCCAAAAAGTTATAAAATTGTAATGACTGGTGGCGGAAAGGTTTCTCAGGCTGTAATAGATGTTTTTCAAAATATTGGAATTGAAAAAATTACGCCACAACATTTTTTAAAATATCGTGGTCTTGAAGCAGTTTTTACACAATTAGATCCTTGGCATTATTCTCAGCAAAAGAGTGGTGAGGCTTTTGATTTGGATCATTATTTTAGATGTCCGTCAGCATTTGAAAGCAAATTTGCAGAGTATGGAAATAATGCTGATATGCTGATAACTGCACACTATTGGCCAGCAGGCGGGCCTCGATTATTAGAACCCGCTGATTTTGCAAGTGGTGAATTCAGCTTACAAATTATTGCAGATATTAGTTGCGATTTAAATGGGCCACTTCCCTCTACTTTGCGGGTTTCGACCATTGAATCGCCCTTTTATGGTTTCCATAAAACCGATGCCGTTGAAGTAGCGCCATTTTCGGAAAATGCTGTTACGGTAATGGCTATTGATAATTTGCCCGCCGAGATGCCTCGTGCTGCTTCCGAAGATTTGGGTAAGTCGCTGGTGGATGTCTTTTTTCCAATTTTTTTGGGTAGTTCGAGTGTGAGATTAATAGAGAATTCCATTATTTGTAGCAATGGTGTTTTGTCGGAACGATTTGGGTATTTACAGTCGTGGTTGGATTCGTAAGGGCGTGCAAGCTAAAAGTGGTGTAGTACTGGGTTGTTCATTTTGTGAGGCTTCAATGTCTGTAAAATGGCTCTTGGGTTTGAGTTCGGTGTATTTAAAAGGGTATTGTTTCATGGCCAAAGGCCAAGCTCAAGTGTTGGCTGTATGAACAAGGGGCGTGGATTTGAAATTGAAGTGTTCCACCTAGCCCGGATCGCAGCAAGTAGCCCACAGCGATGTGATGCAGCTTCCTTTCTTGGAAGGGCAATATTGAAATACTTCGGTAGCCAAGTGATTGAGTTCCCGTGCGCGAGGACTACTGCTAAGAGCCGGTAGCGGGGTTTGTATAGATAGTTTGGCAACAGCTCCTTATTATTTTTTTTATTTTTTCAATCGGAAAAGTTTGGTGGTGGGTGTGGAAGAGCAGATAAAGAATAAAGCAGCCGAATTGGGTTTTCTGGCTTGTGGTTTTGCGCAGGCAACGCGATTGGATGCACAGGAAGCTCCGTTGGCCGCGTATTTGAAACGGGGAGCGCAGGGCAAAATGGCTTATTTGGAAAATCATTTTGAAATGCGACTGGATCCAAGACTCTTGGTGCCTGGTGCTAAAACGGTGATTTCGCTGGCTTACAATTATTATTCGGATGAGAAGCAGGTAGATGTCACGGCGCCAAAGATTTCGAAATATGCTTATGGTGCAGATTATCACTTTGTTGTGAAAGATAAATTGGCGGCACTTATGGCTTATATTCGTTCCGTGGTGGGCGATTTTGATGGTCGGGCGTTTGTGGATTCTGCGCCTTTATTGGAGCGGGCTTGGGCTGTGAGGGCGGGCTTGGGTTGGGTTGGAAAGAACGGAAATGTGATTAATCCGAATGTTGGGTCGTTTTTTTTCTTGGCCGAAATTGTGCTTTCTGTTGATTTTAAGTCTGATTTGCCTTTTGTTGCGAACCATTGCGGCAATTGTACCCGCTGTATGGATGCGTGCCCTACGGCTGCGATCGTGAGTCCGGGTATGGTGGATGGGAAAAAATGTGTGAGCTATTTTACGATTGAACTTCGGGATGAGATACCGACTGAAATGAAGGGTAAGTTTGCAGGCTGGATGTTTGGTTGTGATATTTGTCAGGATGTTTGCCCTTGGAATAGACGGGCGAAACCGCACACCGAACCGTTGTTTTTACCGAATCCGAAACTGCTGACTATGGCTAAGGATGATTGGGCAAATATTTCGGCTTTAATTTTTGATGAGATATTCCGTAAATCGGCGGTGAAACGTACTAAGTATGCTGGTTTGGTTCGCAATATTGCATTTTTAAATTCTTAAACTAGGGTAGGGGGGGAGGTCAACATTTGCGGTGTGATTACGTTTATAGACAGTGGTGTGTTGTGTTTTAATTCTCTGAATACTAATAGTTAGGAATCCTTGTGTTGTGTTGAAAATGGTGGGTATATTTGGATTGTGTTGCAACCCGCTAAGTACTTAATTAGTCTTTATGTTGATGGACGTGAATGCGCGGCGAGTGATTAACCAAGAGTGAACAAGCATGGACAAAGTTTTTTTGAATAGGATTTTAGTTGGACTCTTTTGTAAGATTGCAGACGTTATGTCTCATTTTGGGCGGGAGCAATTTTTGGGTAATGGGAGAATTTTGCGTGTGGTGTTGCTGTTTGTGGGCTTCGGATTTGTCTCTACGAATATATTTGCGCAGCCATTACAGGCTTCGTTTAGTGCATCGAAGATATTCAATGTGAGTTGTTTTGGAGGGAAAGACGGCGCAGCGGAAGTAAGTGTGGTTGGTGGCTTGCCCCCGTATAGTTATTTTTGGGACATTCAAGCCAAATTTCAGACGACGCGTAGGGCTGTGAATCTGACAGCTGGAACGTATGAGGTGTGGGTTACGGATGCAACGAGTACGAGTGTAAAGGCTCAGGTTTTGGTTTCGCAATCGCCGCGTCTGTCGGTCAATGTAGATGGATCGAGTATTGTGAATGTGTTGTGTCAGGGTAATTTTTCGGGTTCGGCGATAGCGGTTGCTGATGGCGGAACACCACCCTATAATTACGTATGGAGCGATGGGCAGTTTGGTGCCACGGCGTCTAAATTAAAGGCAGGGTATTATAGCGTGTATGTTACAGATGCTCTTGGCTGTAG
>JBDKHP010000497.1:0-7398 GCA_039797645.1 Bacteroidota bacterium | reverse complement strand
ACCACAAACTACTTCTACTAAAAAATGAAAGAATAGAAGAACAAAATGAATATTTAAAAGAATATCAAGAAGAGCTTATTGCACAAAATGCAGAGCTATACGCCCAACAGGAAGAAATTGAAGCTCAAAGCGACCTAATTATGGCACAACATGATAGAATTAACTATCAAAATACCGAAATACACCAAGGTTTAAGTTACGCAAGGCGCATTCAGAAATCCATAATGCCAAAAGAAACAAAACTATTAGAGTTCTTTCCAAAATCTTTTCTATTATTTGAACCAAAAGATATCTTAAGTGGCGATTTCTTTTGGACCAGTGCCTTAGCATCGAAGCGAATTGTTGCAGTAGCAGATTGCACTGGACACGGAGTTCCTGGCGCTATGCTAAGCATGTTGGGAATGGCCTCACTCAACGAAATTGTACTGAACAGTCTGAATACCGAACCTGGGTTTATTTTAGAAAAACTACGCCGTCGAGTAATCAGGTCTCTGCAATATGCCCAAGAACAAAGCGTTACACACGATGGTATGGACATCGCATTATGTGTATTCGATACAAGTAACAACACCGTACAATACGCAGGTGCCTACAATTCTCTTATTCACGTTTGTAACGGAATTTTCATGGAATACTTTGCCGACAGGATGCCTATTGGCACTCACAATGGCAAACTCCCGCCCTTCACCACCCAAACAATACAATATCATTCAGGTGACGTTTTTTACCTTTTCTCTGATGGTTACGCTGACCAGTTTGGAGGGCCCGATTCGAAGAAATTCAAAAAAACAGCGTTCAAAAATTATCTTTTCGAGATTCACCAACACCCGATGCAGGATCAGAAGGAACTTCTGGGGCATACATTCCACACTTGGAGAGGCGATCGCGAGCAAATAGACGATGTAACAGTGGTAGGCATACGAATCTAACCATCGGATAGTAAGTTGAATACCACCTTGAACTAAAAGTCGATACCTTGGGACATAACAAGCAATATACGCTACGCGGTTTAATACTCCCCAGTAGCAGTATTTGCAAACATTGCCGAGCTAAAGCACCAAAT
Source organism: Bacteroidota bacterium (assembly GCA_039797645.1). Lineage (GTDB taxonomy): Bacteria > Bacteroidota > Bacteroidia > Bacteroidales > JBDKHP01 > JBDKHP01. The sequence continues at coordinate 6,335 of JBDKHP010000497.1, read as the reverse complement.
CCTTATTTTTGGCTTTTATATAGTCGGTAACATTTCTGCCTGGATTCAGAACAAAAAAAGCCGCCATTTGGCAGCTCTGAATATATTCGTTTAAAGAAACTTAGGCTTTCTTCTCGTTTTTATCTTGTTCTTCTAATTTGCGAAGGTGGCATTCTGAAAATTGCTCGAAAGCCCGCGATGTAACACCAATACTCGAAAAACCTCCGTCGTGGAAAAGATTTTGCATCGTTACTTTGCGTGTGAGATCGGAAAACATAACCACGCAATAATCGGCACATTCGTCCGCCGTGGCATTGCCCATTGGCGAGTTGATGTCTGCATATTCATACAGCATATCAAAACCTTTGATCCCGTTGCCTGCCGTGGTTTTGGTCGGCGATTGCGATATTGTATTTACACGCACGTTTTTATCGCGGCCATAAATGTAACCAAAACTACGGGCAATAGATTCGAGTACTGCTTTCGCTTCAGCCATGTCATTATAACCGAAAAAAGTACGCTGGGCAGCAATATACGAAAGACCCAATACCGAACCCCATTCATTGAGCGCATCTTTAGCCCTCGCTACTTGCAATACCTTATGGAACGATAGCGCCGAAACATCCAAATCGCGCATATAATAGTCGTAGTTGAGTTTGTCGTAAGTATTCCCTTTGCGTACGTTCATCGACATACCAATAGAATGCAAGATAAAATCGAAGGGTCCCCCGAAGTGTTCCATACATTTATCAATTAGTTCTTCAACCTCTTCCAGTTTCGACACATCGCAAGGATACGTGAAAGCCTTTAGTTTATCGGCCAATTGGTTGATGTCTCCAAAACGAAAACTCACTGGAGCATTAGAAAGCACGATTTCTGCACCTTCTTCTACTGCCCGTTCTGCCACTTTCCAAGCAATAGATTGATCGTTTAAGGCACCAAAAATAAGCCCTTTTTTCCCTTTCAGAAGATTGTAAGCCATACGAATGTAGTTATTGTATTAGATTTTGTGTTAATTCTGTTTTCGTGCTCGCAAAGAGCAATGGGATTCTGTAACTCTTTGCAAACGACCCGCAAAGGTATATTTATTTGTGATAATAAAATACTTTGTTGTCTGATTATCATTTCACAATACACTAGCAAGCAAATCCCCCCCGCGAACTACGCTAATACTGCACCTAAAAAACTGAAGCCCTCAGGCCAGAAAAGTTTAACGCCGACAACTCCTGACACTCATTTCGCCCAAACCTAAAACACCGCCTAGCATCACAATCATGCCTAAAACAAAAAAGCACAAACAATTCACGAAGCTTCTAGCCCCATTCACAACGCTGCAAGCAAAAAAATATTGAACTGTAAACCAACACAGCTACTGGTTCTTAGCAAAACGTAAATGGCTTTCATTGTATTTTTACGTGGTATAACTAGAGTCTGTTTTTTTAGTTGAGGTCAAGGCGGGTTGGATTTTTTAAAGCGGAGTTTACTACTTGTAAATGAGCATTTAAAAAATTCGATCAAACGCAGAGATCGACTAAAAAAACAGACTCAAACGAGCAACACGAAAACCCGCACACCCCAACGAAGCAACACCACCATAAAGCAAAAAAAAAATAAAGATTAGAAGCGGGAGCAAAACTTTTCAAATAAACCCCGCTGCCGGCTATCCGCTTGTAGTCCTCGCAAACGGAAACGAAATCACTTGGCCACCTATGTATTTCAATCAAACTACTGTACAAAAGGCAATTACCTCACGTTGCTGTGGGCTACCGCTACTATCCGGGCTAGACCGTGCTGCGGTTTTTCAATCACACGCCGGCATCACGCAAGGCAAACACCCTAGTTGGCCTATGGCCATGCAACGAATAACACCACTTTGATACAAGCACGAAATAAAAAAAACAAACATTCAGAGTAGCAATCCCGAGAAATGACATCAAATGAAGAAACAAACACAAAAAAACCAACACTCTTTCGGCTTGAATTACAAAATCAAGTCCGTCGGTAATAACAACAAACCTATTCGAGGCGAAGATTCCTATTAAATCATACACATACGCAAGCAAGTACTACGGAAGTCGGTTCTTGTAACGCAAACCCGCAAACGTTTGCAAGCTCTCTATATATACCTGTATATCGAGAAATATCCTAAAATAAACCCATGCAGATTTTAAAGTTTCGGCTTTTTTTGTTTCTTTAGCAGTCTATCTCTGACAGCCAAAAATTGGCTGAACGGTAGCCCCGAGACCTAAAATTTGTAGCTATTTTATGTTAGTACGTACCTACGGTAGTGCCGTATTTGGTGTTGATGCCACCCTTATCACCATCGAAGTAAATGTAACCATGGGTGCAAATTTCCATTTAGTAGGCCTGCCAGACAATGCAGTAAAAGAGAGTCAGCAACGCATACATTCAGCTTTTATGACCAACGGTTTTAAGTGGCCCGGTCGTAAAATTATAATCAATATGGCACCTGCCGACATTAAAAAAGAAGGATCAGCCTACGACCTACCGCTTGCTCTCGGAATTCTTGTTGCCGACCAACAAATTGCAGCCCCCGATATTGAAAATTATATGATTATGGGCGAGCTTTCACTAGACGGAACAATTCAACCCATAAAAGGAGCTTTACCCATCGCCATCGAAGCCCGTAAATTGGGCTACAAAGGGCTAATTGTACCCGAAGCCAATGCCCAAGAAGCAGGTGTGGTGAACAAACTAGAGGTCTATGCGGCACGAAATATGAAGGACGTAATAGAATTCTTTGAAGGTAAAACCGAATCCCTAGAACGTGTAGAGGTAGATACCCGAAAACAGTTTATGGAATACACCAGTCTTTTCGATACAGACTTTTCGGATGTAAAAGGCCAAGAAAATGTGAAGCGAGCCTTAGAGATTGCAGCGGCGGGTGGGCATAATGTAATTCTAATAGGTTCGCCAGGTGCAGGAAAAACAATGTTGGCGAAAAGGTTGCCCACTATTCTACCACCACTTTCTATGCACGAGGCTTTAGAAACCACAAAAATTCATTCGGTAGCAGGGAAACTCGCGAAAAAAGTATCGCTACTCACCCAACGGCCCTTCCAATCGCCACACCACACAATTTCTGATGTGGCGCTAGTGGGAGGCGGTATATTTCCGCAACCAGGTGCAATTTCGCTGGCACACAACGGCGTGCTCTTTCTGGATGAATTACCCGAATTTAAACGGACGGTGCTCGAGGTAATGCGTCAGCCACTAGAGGAGCGCCATGTGACTATTTCTAGAGCTCGTTTTTCTGTGGATTATCCGGCAAACTTCATGCTAGTGGCAGCCATGAATCCGTGTCCTTGTGGCTTTTATACCCACCCTGAGAAAGAATGTGTTTGCTCACCTGGGGTTAGGCAAAAATACTTAAATAAAATTTCAGGCCCATTGCTCGATCGGATCGACATTCACCTTGAGGTTGTTCCAGTACCATTTGAGAAATTATCTGAAGTACAACTGTCTGAAAATAGCAATGCAGTCCGTGCACGTGTAATTCAAGCCAGAGAAGTGCAATCGGCCCGTTTTAAGGACTACGAAGGAGTGCACGCAAATTCGCAGATGACAACAAAGATGCTACAAAAGTACGCAGTACTTAATTCCTCTTGTAGTGCATTGCTGAAGAATGCGATGGAAAAACTAGGTCTATCGGCTAGGGCTTATGATAGAATTATCAAGGTAAGTAGAACGATTGCCGACCTTGAGCAATCAGATCAGATTCAGACACATCATATTGCTGAAGCGATTCAATACCGAAGCTTGGATCGTGAAAATTGGGCTGGATAAACCAAATCTTTTTTTTGTTTTGTCCGTACAAGATAGCATGAGGCTGTATTTACTGTATTCGTTAAATTCTAAAGTTGTAGCACAATCTTTGCAGGGAAAAATTACAGAATAAGTACAACAAGGCTTAATTTTGTTCAAAACTATTTATCATGAAAAAAATTGTCATCAGATTATCGGTTGTACTAGTAATGCTAATGGCGCCAAGCGTTGTTTCAATTGCTTTTTCGCAGCCACCCCCAACCACAGTAAACCCCGAAGTTCCATTAGATGGTGGTCTTACAGCACTACTCGCTGCTGGATTGTTATACGGTGCTCGGAAATTGCGCTCGGAGAAGGGACAGCTGGATTAAATATACATACAAGCCATCGATTCCAATATTTAAACTGGCTTGTGAATTTATACTTATGTGGAATTTATATAAATCGCAAAGCGACTACAGAAAATTTGCAATTCGCGCTATAGTATTTGGTTTTGTATGGTATGTTTTCTTCTATTTTATTCGCCAACAAGAAACTGTTGTGCCGTATTACGATGTGCTAATTGAATCGCTCACAGCGAGTTTACTCCATGCTTCACAAACTGTACTAGGGTGGATTGGGGAAGATAGCCTTGTGTATTACAAATCTATCCAGCAAATTGGCGGAAGTGGCATATACCTAGATAAAGGTTGCCTAGGTAGAAACCTCATGGGCTTGTATGCTGGCTTTCTCATTGTTTTTCCGGGGCGTACTGATTCCAAATTATGGTTCATTTCCCTGGGTCTGATCGGAATTGTATGCCTGAATATTCTCAGAATTGTTGCGCTTTACCTTACACTCAAGTATTGGCCTCAGTATCTGGATATAAACCACCATGTGGTATTTAAATATACTGTATATACTTTTACGTTTGTCCTGTGGTATTGGTGGATTAAACGTTACAGATTGCCGCATTCATCGGCAAAGTAGCCAAGCAATACCTGTGGCTTAGCATTGTCGTAAAGAATACAGCCTGTCTTTATGTTTTTCGCCAAAAAGCTCTGCCTTGTTTTATACACGGAAGGGTATAATCGCATTTCGAAGTTAGAACTCTCACAGTGCCATAAAAAAACAGCGTAATGGTTGAAATACTACCAGACTATCGGTTCTTGGCTATCCGCGCAAAGTGCGCTGTAAGCTGCTGGCCATGGTTGGTGTGTGGGGTGTGGTGGTATCGTTTTATGTTTCATGGCTGAAGGCCAAGCAGAAGTTTAGGCCCTAGGTAACAGCGGCGTCGCAAACTGTGCTGCCGACCGAACTAGCCCGGATCGCGGCAAGTAGCCCACAGCACGCGCGGCGTGGCCGTTCGTGCTGCCAACTAATTGAAAAACTAAAGCGGCCAACTGATGCCGTATCCGTTGCGAGGACTACTGCTAAGAGCCGGTAGCCGCCATTACAAATTTTGTTGGGCTACAGCTCCTTATCCTCTTTTTTATTTTTTTTTCCGTTTGGCATTTGTTTAAGGACTTCGGCCTATTCCATTTTTTAATCTCGGAGATGTCGTAAAAACGGCTATCCGAACAAAGCAAATGGAGGTTAAGTAGCCGTACCCGTTCTATTTTTTATGGAGGCTACCGCCACGAATGTAGTACATATTATCGATTCATTTGCAGGTTTAACTCTCTCGTTTGTTGTGCAATAATAGATTTACGGCGTCGTTGAGCGAACCTGCTTGTAGGAGTTTTCCGGAGTTCACGAAGAATATTTCGTCGGCACTTTCTATGGTGTTTAGGCGGTGGGCTATGATGACGCGGGTGGTTGTTTCGGGCAATTTTTGGAGTATTTGCTCGAGGTGTTGCTCGGTTATGGTGTCGATGTTGGCCGTTGCTTCGTCGAGGATGAGTAGCTCGGGCTGGCGGAGTACGGTGCGGATAAAGGCAATGAGTTGCTTTTGGCCAAGGCTGATTCCGTCGCCTGTGGGTTGTATGTGGGTGTCGAGGCCTTCGTCGAAACGGGCGATGAGGGTGTCGAGGCCTGTTTGCTGGAGGTCGGTTTGTATTTGCTGGCAGCCTTGGGTGTAGCGCGGGTTGCTATAGGCGATGTTGTCGCGCACGGTGCCGCTGAATAGATAGGGGTCTTGGAGTATGAAACCGATTTTTTCGGCGCGTTCTTCGGGGGTATAGCTTCGGATGTCGCGGCCATGGAGCAATACGCTGCCTTTGGTGGTGTCGTAGAGCCGGGCGATGAGCGAGGCTGTGGTGGTTTTGCCGCCTCCGGTTGGACCAACAAAAGCGTAGGTTTTGCCGCGTTGCAGCTCGAAGTTTACGTTGTGTAATACTTCTTGTCCGTTGGGGTAGCTGAACGATACGCCGCTGAAGCTGATGTGGGCTTGGGTGTCGTGTGTTGTCAGTTCTGGCACAAGCGCGAGGTTTGTCTCCATCGTAAGTATTTGGTTGATTCGATCCCAGCCTGCAATAGCGACTTGGAAGGTGGCCCAGAGTGCGGCCAATTGGCGCATCGGGTTGTAGAAGTTGTTGATGTACGAGAGGAAACTGATGAGCAAACCGATGGTAAAATAGCCCGACATAATG
>JBDKHP010000496.1:0-5149 GCA_039797645.1 Bacteroidota bacterium | reverse complement strand
CCGCTTGTAGTCCTCGCAAACGGGTACGACATCAGTTGGTTGCTTTCGTATTTCAGTCAAACCACTGTACAAAAGGCTATTGCGTCACCTTGCTGTGGGCTACCGCTACTATCCGGGCTAGACCGTGCCCCACTTTCCAAACCAAGGCCGTAATCTCGCTGTGCAAACCCACCAGTTGGCCTACGGCCATGTGGCCCGGTCGCCAAGCCTACGGCTTGCCTAGAAGCCACAAACGCCACAACAACTACGGTCGGCATTCCTGTTACTCCCACAGCAAGCACAGAAGACAGTCGAACGAAAAAGTGCCACATTGTACCCGGGCATCACTTATAGCGAAAAGCCAAAGGTGAGCGATGCACCTACTTGTATGGCTTGCCGGAATTTATCTTCGCTCTGAAATGGAACAAGCGCATAATTGGTAATAAAAGGACTAATGCCAATGCGAAGTTTGTTGTAGGGGTATTCATAAGCTAGCCCCAAATGAAACCCCAGCCCCGATTGCTTGTTGATGTACGGACTCGGGTCTTTGGTGAGATCGAATGCCAGCAGTGGCCCAGCAAGGGCATAGGTTCGTGGCAAAACCTGAAACCTAAGCAATACAGGAATTGATAAATACCTGCCTTGGTGCGTGAGTTGCGATTTGGTATCGAGCGTAGATGGCGCGATTTCAAAATCGCTGGCAGCGTACCGAAACCCGAATTGAATTTCGGCATACGTAGTTATGGGAAGACTGTATTGCACACCCACTGTGACAGCGCCTTTGCCTACAATATTGGGAATATCGTCAACCTCTTGGTTTATAATGGCATTGTGGGAGTATCCGATACTAATTATGAATTGTGATTGTGCGTCGCTTTTTGAAAATACGAGTAACGCAATACTGATTAAAAAGAGGGTCTGTATTGATTTCATAGCTTTCGTTTTAAGGGTGAAATGTAGTAAGCGTCGGCAATCGTGTGGATCTGCAAAACCGTTGTATTGCAAATTTACACCAAAAAGATGGCTTATGCTCGATTATTGCTTGCGGTTTCGTGTAACTAGGCTTCCAATATTTATTTTATACTTTTGCATTTGTCTGTATTGTCTATTCCCTTCCGGTTGGTTTGTAGCGCAAGAGCTCCCCCACCTGTTATACTTCCTGATAATTTATTGGTGTTTATCCCTAATTTTAATATATCTAAAAATGATGAGAGTAGCTTTATTTAGTAGTAAATCGTATGACCAGAAATATTTCCGATTGGCTCAAGGTTTTGAAGATCATTACTTTGAATTTTTTGAATCGCGTCTCAGGAAAAAAACAGCTCGGTTGACCGAGGGTTTCGATGCTGTTTGTGTGTTTGTAAACGACGAGCTGAACAGAGAAACGCTTGAGATTATTGCAGCGAAAGGTGTAAAACTTATTGTGCTTCGTTGTGCGGGGTTCAACAACGTCGATTTGCCTGCTGCTGCCGAGCTTGGTATTAGCGTACGACGTGTGCCAGCGTATTCGCCCCATGCGGTTGCCGAACATGCTTTGGCTTTGATTCTGACACTCAACCGAAAAACACATAAAGCTTACAACCGTGTACGCGAGGGCAATTTCAGCTTAGAACGCTTGGAGGGTTTCGATTTGTATGGTAAAACTGTGGCCGTGATTGGTACGGGTAAAATTGGGGAGGTTTTCGCACGAAACATGAAGGGGCTAGGCTGCAATGTGGTGGCTTTTGATATGTATCCGAACCAAAAGCTTGTGGATGAAGGTGTATTGCGGTATTTGAGTCTGGACGAAATATGGCCTTTGGCGGATATAATCTCCCTACACTGCCCACTGACACCTGAAACGTTTCATCTTATCAATGAGATTACCTTGGCGAAAATGAAACCGAACACAATGCTTATCAATACGAGTCGGGGTAAATTGGTGGATACTGAGGCTACGATTGAGTCCTTGAAAAATAGCCACTTGGGATACTTGGGTATCGACGTATATGAGCAGGAGGAAAATCTGTTTTTCAAAGATTTGTCGGAGATGATTATTCGCGACGATAAGATGATGCGCTTGATGACATTCCCGAATGCTCTCGTTACGGGGCATCAGGCTTATTTTACGGACAATGCCCTCAACCAGATTGCCGAAACGACCCTGGGAAACCTTGTTTCGTTTGAAAAAGGGGAAGTTAACGCGAATGTGGTTGGTTTGGAGTTGTTTAAATAGGGTCTGTTGTTGAGTGGATACCTGCTTAAAAAACGGAGGCTGAAGTGTTTGCTGGGGCGTACCAAATTTCGATACTTGATGTTTTGCTACATGGCCGTAGGCCAACTGAAAGTGTTGGTGTTGCGTACCTACGGCGTGACAAATAGAGCTGCCGACCGAACTAGCCCGGATCGCGGCAAGTAGCCCACAGCATGAGCTGTAGTGGCCATTTGATGTGCCGCGAAATTGAAATACAAGGGTGGCCAAGTGATGTCGTACCCGTTGCGAGGACTACTGCTAAGAGCCGGTAGCCGCGTTTACAAATATTGTTGGGCTACAGCTCCTAATTATTTTTTTTATTTTTTTGCTGTCGGAAAAGTGCGGTAAATTTTTGTTTGCTGCTTTTCCGACAGCTTTTTTTATGGGAAGAGATTATTTCTTGTTGAGGAAAAGATCGGTGAGGTAGCTTATAGAGCTGATTTTGCCGCCATTGTCGAGCTTTACAGTGGATGGTGTTTCGGTACCATCTACTTTCATTACCGTATTTAAAATGGTTTCTGCTCCTTTTTGTTCTACGCCTTTGAGTAAAACATCGGTGATGTTGCCCGAACCAGTAAGGGTGCTTGTGGCTGCTGTAATGGCATCGTTCCCGAGAAGACTACCGAGGCTGAAGTTGCTGCTTGTTAATGGTTTAAGAATGTTAAAGTCTTTTTTCATCAGTGCGTTGGTGAGTACTTGCATTACCAAATCGTTGCCGCCTGGGATTTTGGCTATTGTGCTGCAACCTGATGAAAGCCCTACTGCAAGGATGAGTAAAATTGCTAATTTTTTCATTTTCTGAATTTGTTGTTAGATAAATTTTTCGGTGTCAAATTTACGGATTCTTAGTGATGAGCGGGTTTGATCGGTCGTTTTTTTTTTGTACAATTGTTAGACAAATGCGCTACAATTATTTGACAAAATGGTAGAAAAAATGAGGGTTTTGATACTTGAGGATAGTCCCGGACGGACGAATTATTTTCGTAAGTGGCTTGCTGATACGGATCTGACGGTGGTAGATTCGGTGGCCGATGCGGTACTGAGGGCTTCGCGTTTTGATTATGATGCGATTTTTTTGGATCACGAGTTGGGAATTGGGCAGCCAAATGGCAGCCAGTTTACGCGTGCTTGGCGTGCAGATGCTGAGACTTGGGTAACGAAGCAGCCACTTGTGGTGTTGCATACGTCGAGCGATTGGGGTGCTTCGTTGATGTACAGGGATTTGCAAGAGATTGGGATTCGGGCGGAGCGTATGGCTTTTTATTTGATGGATGAGGATAAAGTACGTAAAACCTTGGGGCTATGAGTCGGGCGGTTTATATGGCAGCTTTTTTTGCGATGTTGTGGCCGCTGGTGCATTTGGTAAAAGGCGATGGTTTTTCGTGGTGGCATATTCTGGCGGGTGCTGCGGCTGGTTTTGTGTTCGGGTACGGGCAGTACAGGATGGGTAGAAAGAAAGATGTGGATAAGCTTTAGCGAAAGCGAAACTTGTACAAAAAATATATCTTTGCGGCAGTAATTTTAATTAAACCGCAAAATGTCGGAACAAGTAGATTCGCAAGCTGAACAGGAACCTGAAATGTCGTTTTTGGACCATTTGGAAGTGCTGCGTTGGCATATTATTAAATCGCTGGCCTCGATTGTTTTTTTTGGCATTCTGGCCTTTATTTTCCATGGAATTATTTTCGATAAGATTCTGTTGGCTCCAAAATCGCCTGATTTTTTCACGAATAAATTGCTTTGTGATTTTGGTAAACTCATCGGTAGTGAGTCTATTTGTATAAACAATAAGCCGTTTCAGATTATTAGTATCGAAATGGCTGGGCAGTTTTCGGCGCATATTTCGGTGTCGATTGTGGCTGGTTTGATTCTTGCGTTTCCGTATATTTTCTGGCAGTTTTGGAGCTTTGTACAGCCTGCTTTGTACAATACCGAACAACGCCACGCACGGGGTGCTGTTTTTTGGTCGTCGTTGTTGTTTATGTTGGGGGTGTTGTTTGGGTTTTACCTTATTGTACCGTTGTCGGTTCATTTTTTGGGTTCGTACAATGTGAGCGACCAGGTAGTTAACCAGATAAGCCTTATTTCGTACATTTCGACAGTTACGTCGGTGGTGTTGGCGGCTGGAGTTATTTTTGAACTCCCGATACTCATCTTTTTTTTGGCGAAAGCGGGTTTGGTGACACCCCAATTTTTGCGAAATTACCGCAAACACGCGTTGGTGGTGATTCTTATCGTATCGGCAGTGATTACGCCTCCCGATGTTTTTAGTCAGATTTTGGTATCGGGACCACTGTTTTTGCTCTATGAGGCAAGTATCGTTATCACCAAAAACATAGAACGCAAAGAAAGAGATTTGCTTGTTTAGTGACAGTTTACGAACGAAACAGCGAACAATCATAAATAGGTCGCAGACCTTAAATTTCCAAAACGTATGAGACTACACGCAGAAGATATTTTCAAGAAGTACGGTAAACGCATGGTGGTACAGGGTGTTTCGCCTTATGTGGAACAGGGCGAGATTGTGGGGCTACTTGGGCCTAATGGTGCGGGTAAAACGACTTCGTTCTACATGATTGTGGGAATGGTACAACCTTTTAGTGGAAAAATATACCTCGATGATATTGACATAACCAAATATCCGATGTACAAACGTGCCCAATTGGGTATCGGGTATTTGCCGCAGGAGGCTTCTGTGTTTCGGCAGCTCAGTATCGAAGACAACATTCTGGCTGTACTTGAGATGACAAAACTGAGCAAGGAGGAACAAAAATTTCAGCTAGAGGAACTGCTCAACGAATTTAGTTTACAGAAAATTCGGAAGAGTTTGGGCATTCAACTTTCGGGTGGCGAACGTCGCAGAACTGAGATTGCGCGTGCTTTGGCGACCTCACCCAAGTTTATGCTGCTCGATGAGCCATTTGCAGGAGTGGATCC
>JBDKHP010000495.1:0-3690 GCA_039797645.1 Bacteroidota bacterium | reverse complement strand
AAACCAGCATGAAGCCGATTCGGTTTCGCCTTGTGTCCAAATTTGTTGTGGCTCTTCTTTGTCGCCAAGCGGATTGATGAAGTACAGACCTTTGTCGTCGGTTATTGCAGATCCTACATTCTCAGGTTTTGGCAGTTCGTTTGGTTTTGCTACATAGTCTATTGCGATTTTCAAACGCTGGTCGCGGGTGTAAAAGCGACCCAATTCGATAGTCAATTTTTTCTGATCGTACTTGAATTGTAAGAGGCTCGATTTTTTTCCATCGAGCAAGGCTACCGAGTTTACGTCGAAACCTTTTGCATCGAGCACCAATACATTTTGGGGGTAAAAATGTGCTTTTAGGTCGATTTCTGCCTTACCCATCAGATGTTGTTTTTCCCAATCGAAACGCACTGCCAGTTTGGTGTGAATCAGATCGAAAATAATATCGTAACTCGAATGGTAGTCTGCTTGGGAATATTCACTCACAAGTACAGAATCAGAATTTTCTGTGTTTATAGCTGTATTTGCAGTAGAATCTGCGGGTTGAATTTCCCCAACATTGCGCTTGTCTCCAGAAAAGGATGGGTGGCTCTCTGCCATTTTTTTGTTTGTCCCACACGAGAAACTAAAAAAAACTAAGAGTATAACTCCCAAAATATACCGACTACTCATAAAAAAGAAATTTAACATTATTTAAAACTTGTGCTCAAAATTAGAATGCTCCAGTATTGGCGAATATCTGATTAGGGACCCGGCCCATTTCTTATTCTGTATGTTATTTAGGAAATTGTAAGTTTGTCCTAAAAATGTAATTTGTTGGTTTTTAGATTTTTGCAGTTAAACGATCAATCGAAACAAATCTCAAATAATTCAACTTCAAAAGAATAAAAAAACTCTGACACCCGTGCAATTGCTTGGGATACGCCAGTATATTAAATCTAAACGTACGTTTGAATTGCAAGTTACATATTATGTGTTGTCTATCCCTCTTTGTTTCGCAAAAAACATTAAATTTACTCTCAATAAAAATTATTATATTCATGATTCAAAAGTCAACAAACAAAAAAACAACATGATGAAATTATTTTCCCTTGCGTTGTTCTTCTTTATAGGTTCTGTCTCCTACGTATTCGGGCAAACAACTGATATAGAAGCAAAAACAATATCAGACAGCATCATTATCTCCATCCCAGGAGCTGAAAAAAAACTTCCACCACGGATACGGCCTGTACATTACACCATAAAAGCTACACTCAATACAGAAGAAAAAAGTGTCACTGCCGACTTAATTTTATCGTGGCAGAATTATTCCGCCGACACAATTCGCAAAATTCCACTGCATTTATTCATGAATGCCTTCAAGAATTCCAAGTCTTCATTCATGCGCGAGAAATTCAAGTCTGGTGGGGAAATGCCTTGGCAAGACACGAAACATATAAATTGGGGCTACATCCAAATAAATTCGGCTACGCTAAAGAACGGCGAGTCGGTTACCAGTCGCATTAAGTACGTGCAGCCCGACGATGACAATACCGACGACCAAACGGTAGCCGAAATAACCCTCCCCAAACCCTTGTTGCCCAAAGATAGTTTGGTGCTCAACATAAAATTTGAAGTTCAGTTACCCGAAGTGGTAGCCCGTGCGGGGTATGCCAAAGACTTCTTTATGGTAGCGCAATGGTTTCCAAAAATTGGCGTTTATGAACCAGCTGGTTGGCGCGGCGCCACAAAAGGCAGTTGGAATTGTCATCAATACCACGCTGAATCAGAATTTTACGCAAACTTTGGGTCATACGACGTACAAATTACCCTCCCCAAAGAATACATCGTTGGGGCAAGCGGACAATTCATCAGCAAGGCCGACAAGCAGAACAATACCACCACACATTACTTTAGAGGCGATAGTATTATAGACTTTGCTTGGACAGCATCTCCCAAATTTCTCGAAACGGTAGAATACTGGAAGCACGTAAAAATTCGGCTTTTACTCCAACCCGAACACAAGAAAAATCGAACTATCTTCATCGAAACCGCAAAAAAAACCCTAGAATACCTCGAAGCGCATTTGGGTAAATACCCCTACCAGACTCTCACCTTAGTAGATCCCACCAAAGCAGCCACCAACGCCGCAGGAATGGAGTACCCCAATCTCGTTGTGCTCGACAGCCCATCAAAATCGGCTTCAGTACTCCGAATGACTGAATTGGTAACCATTCACGAAATTGTACACCAGTACTTTATGCTCCTCATGGCATCCAACGAAACAGAAGACGCTTGGCTCGACGAAGGTTTTACCCAGTACTGGGAAAATAAAATCATGGATTCTATATATGGCAGCAGCGCATCAGTCATAAATTACGCAGGTATTAAATTTTCCGACACACAGCTTTCGCGATTTATATACGTAATGTACCCCGCCAAGCAAGCAGCCCCTGCTACGACCCTCTCTTGGAAATTTCCCCTCCAAAGCTACGGCGTACTTACCTACCATAAAACCGCCACAATGCTCCATACGCTAGAGAACATGCTCGGTGAAGAACAAATGGAAACAATCTGGAAAAAATATTACGACACCTGGAGCTTCAGACACCCCAACGCAAGTAGTTTTGTACAAACAGTAAATCAGGTAGTTAGTACAAGTAAGAAACCAAAATACGGCTACAACCTACATTGGTTTTTCAACACCTACCTATTTGGCAGCCAAGTTTGCGACTACGAAGTCATAAAAATATACAACCAGGAGCGGCTTCCCGAACTAGGCTTTTTCGACAAAAACGGCAGCCTCGAAGAAATAAGCGACCCGCAGCCCCAAACAGCCGATCAGACCTATTGGTCACGCGTCGATCTTCGCAAAAATGGAACAGCCAGTTTCCCCGTAACCGTATTATGCACATTTGCCGACGGAAGTACCGAAACCAAAGAATGGACAGGCAAAGAAAACAGCATCACCTATTGGTTCGACAACAAAACCACCAAATTGGTATCCGTGGAAATAGACCCCGAACAAATCAACACCATGGACATCAATACAATCAACAACTCTTACACCCTCGAACCCGATCTCTCGCCTTTCTGGAAGTACGCACTCAAACTCACATTCTGGTTTCAGAATATCATAGAGAGTTTTGCACTATTCGTCTAAATGTTAGTAATTCAATATAATACCGACACTAATGAATTTTATTAAAGCATATTTCCTAGGGCTCAAAACCGCCCTACTCAATTTCCGGACGCTCATTGTTAGCTACCTCGTAAACCTACTCCTAGGCATCGTATTTCTCATCGTACTGAGCACACTCTTCGGTAAATTTGCCGCACGCAGCCAAGCCTTTCAGGGCCTATTGCAACAATTCGACCTCCGTGCAGTAGGCGATTTAGTAGCCAACTACGACTTCGTATTCAAGTCCATCCCGCCACTCATCATCGGCCTAGGGCTGCTATATTGGGTCATCAATATCTTCCTCACAGGCGGCATCCTCTCCACCGTAAAAATCGACAAATTTACGATGCGCGATTTCTTTGCTGGTTGCGGCTACAATTTCTTTGCATTTTTAATCGTCGATCTTATTTCCCTCCTCATAATTGGCGGATTTACGTTTGCCGTCATGGAAATCTTCGGTTTTGTACGTGAAAAAGCCAGCCTCAATATCGATACTGAAAGCCACGTCGTACTCATATCGGGCATTGTCGTACTCGCGCTGGCCAGTC